>NZ_LWFX01001266.1:0-5896 GCF_001635175.1 Alcanivorax sp. HI0083
CTACTTGCATTGCCACTGAACAGACCCTTGCGCTAGGTTACACATGCTTGTCGGGGCGCACCTGAACGCTGGCTTGCTAGGTATCGTCGGTCTGAGGTGCAACTCAGCCGATGGATTCTTTATCGGCGTATGAATAGGTGCGGGGTGGGGCCAAATCTCCTACCGTCTGTACCCTTGGGTCAGATGCTCCTTTGGTCCCTCCACCCCGGCAAGTCCTGCATGGTTGCAGGAAGAGCATTCAAACATACAAGTACCTCTCGAGGTGCGAACCGCGCGTGAGCGCGAAAGTTGGCCGAAGCGTTGTCAGGGATTGACCGCGCTGTGCTGCTCCAGCGCCCACAACACATGTTCGCGCACGGTTTCATCTGGGTAATCCATCCGGGAGTTCAACGCCTGCACGATGTCCTCGGTGGTGGGCGCATTGCCCAGCGCCACGGCAATATTGCGCAGCCATTTCAGATACCCGGCACGACGAATCGCCGATCCCGCCGTGCGTTCCAGAAATTCCTCTTCGCTCCATGAAAACAGTGAGACCAGGTCGCTGTCGCCGAGCCCGTGGCGGGGGTGGAAATCGGTTTCGCCGGTGTGCTGGGCAAAACGATTCCAGGGGCACATGAGCTGGCAGTCATCGCAGCCGAAAATACGGTTGCCGATGCCTTTGCGCAGGTTTTCGGGAATGCTGCCTTCGTGTTCGATGGTCAGGTAGGAAATGCAACGTCGGGCATCCAGCTCGTACGGCGCCACAATGGCATCGGTGGGGCAGACGGTGATGCAGGCTTTACACTTGCCGCAATGGTCATCGCCGGGGGTGTCCACCGGCAAGGCAATGTCGGTGTAGATTTCCCCCAGGAAAAACCAGCTGCCCGCTTCCCGGTTCAACACCAGGGTGTGCTTGCCCTGCCAGCCCAGCCCGGCTTTCGCCGCCAGCGGTTTTTCCATTACCGGGGCGCTGTCCACAAAGGCCCGTGCCAGCTCACTGTCGGCAACTGCCTCGCGAATGCGGCTGGCCAGAATTGCCAGGCGCTTGCGGATCAGCTTGTGATAGTCACGGCCCAGCGCATAGCGGGACACATAGGCCTTGTCTTTCTGTTGCAGCAATTTCACCGGCTGGGTGTCCGGGGGCAGGTAATCCATGCGCGCGGAAATCACCCGCAGGGTGCCCGGTTCCAGCTCCTCCGGGCGAAAGCGCTTGTTGCCGTGGGCTGACATCCACTCCATTTGCCCCTGATACCCTTTCGCCAGCCACGCTTTCAATTGTGCTTCTTCGGCGTGCAGATCCGTATCGGCAATACCGATTTGCTGGAAGCCGAGTTCGCGGCCCCATTGCTGGATTTGGGCTTTCAGTTGATTCAGATCCATGACGTTTCGGGGCAACCGGCTCTCGTGCGTATAATGGCGGGAAATGTGTTGTGGCGCCCCGGTAAACGGGAGGCGCACGAAATAACGCGAAGGATAACAGGTGACCGAGCTACCTGCTGCTTTATACACCGCGGCGCAGACCCGCGAGCTGGACCGACTGGCCATTGCCGCCGGCACCCCGGGCGCCGAGCTGATGGAGCGGGCCGGGCAGGCGGCCTTTGATGCCCTCTGCGAGCGCTGGCCCCAAGCCGGCAAGCTGGCGATATTGTGTGGCGGCGGCAACAACGGTGGCGATGGCTATGTGGTGGCGCGGCTGGCGGCGGAGGCCGGCCTGCAGTCGCAGATCTGGTTTACCACTGCACCGGATCAGCTCAAGGGCGATGCCCTGACCATGGCCCGGCGCTGTCAGGCCGTCGGCATTCCCATGCAACCGCTCACCCAGGCCGACCTGCCGCATTCTGCGGACCTATTGGTCGATGGTCTGCTGGGCACCGGCCTCAAAGGTCCGTTGCGTGATGACGTGGCCGCGTTGTTGCGCGCCCTGAATGGGTTGTCGCTTCCGGTGCTGGCGCTGGATATTCCTTCGGGGCTCAGCGCCGACAGCGGCATGCCCCTGGGGCCAGTATTGCAGGCGGAGATGACCTGTACCTTTATTGGTCTTAAACGGGGTCTGCTCACCGGCGAAGGGCCGTTGCATTGCGGTGCGCTGCGTTTTTTCGATTTGCAGGTGGGGCGAGATATTTACGCCCAGATGCAGCCGGACTGCCTAAGCCCCGGCGCCGAGACGCTACAGCACCGTTTGCCCGCCCGCCGGGTAGATGGCCACAAGGGCCATTACGGCCATGTGCTGGTGATCGGTGGCGATCATGGTTTTGCCGGCGCGCCGGTCATGAGTGCCCAGGCCGCCGCCCGTTGCGGGGCTGGCAAGGTGTCGTTGATTACACGCCCGGCCCATGTGGCGGTGGCTTTGATCCGCCAGCCGGAAATCATGGTACGCGGGGTGGATCGCCCGGAAGACGCTGTTGCGCTGATGGAGGCGGCCACGGTGATTGCCATTGGCCCCGGGTTGGGGCTGGATGCGTGGGGCCGAGGCTTGCTGGATGCGGCACTGGCAACGGGCAAGCCGATGGTGGTGGACGCGGATGCCCTGACCCTGATCGCCGGGCAGGCGGATATCGGCACGGCGGATTGGGTGCTCACTCCGCACCCGGGTGAAGCGGGCCGGCTGTTGGGAGTGTCCGCTGGCGACATTCAGCAGGACCGGTTTGCCGCATTGGACAGTCTGTCTGCTCGCTATGGCGGTACCGTGCTGCTCAAGGGGCTGGGTACCCTGGTGCAGGGCGAGCCCGCAGAGGCCGGGCCGGGCCGGGCGCTGATTCGCGATGGCAACCCGGGCATGGCGTCCGGAGGCATGGGCGATGTGCTCACCGGGGTGATTGCCGCCTTGCGGGCCCAGGGGCTGAGCGGGTTTGATGCGGCTCGCCTGGGTGCCATGGTGCACGCCCGGGCGGCGGACCACTGTGCGGCGGCGCAGGGTGAGCGGGGCTTGCTGGCTACCGATTTGCTCGGGGCGTTGCGCCAGCAATTGAACCACAGGCTGCAAGGCCATGAATTGCCGCAAGGGGCAGACAAGCAATGAGCCAGGAGTTTTACGATTTGCCGGATGAAGCGGCAACCTTGTCATTGGGCGCTGATCTGGGCCACCGCTTGGCGGCGGGCGGCTGCGTTTATCTCGAAGGTGACCTGGGCGCGGGGAAAACCACCCTGGTTCGCGGTATGCTCCGTGGCCTGGGGCATGAAGGGGCCGTAAAGAGCCCGACCTATACCATTGTGGAACCCTACGAGATTGCTGGCGTCCATATCTATCACTTTGACCTGTATCGCCTGGCCGACCCGGAAGAACTGGAGCTGATTGGCGTGCGGGATTATTTCGATGCCGGCTCCCTGTGTTTGCTGGAATGGCCGGAGCGGGGCGCGGGAGTGGTGCCAACGCCGGATTTGACCATTACACTGGCCGTGCATGGCCACGGAAGAAAAGCGACCCTGGAATGGGTTGGTGACTAAACGCCTATGACTAAACGTTTATGACGACTCGCATTCACAACAAGAAAACCGTATCGGTATTTTTCTTCACTCTGGCAGCGTTGTGCTGGAGTTCGCTGGCGCTTGCCCAGACCACCATCGATTCCGTGCGCCTGCACCGGGCGCCGGACCACACCCGGATCGTGTTCGATTTGCCCGCGCCGGTGGATCACAAACTCGACAAGCTGGCCAACCCGGATCGTGTTGTGCTCGATCTGCAAGACGCGGCGCTGGATTTCGACGTGAAAACGCTGGATTACGCCAGCAGCCCCATTGCCAATATCCGGGTAGGCAAGCACACCGATAAAACCCGGGTGGTGCTGGACATGAAAGAGTCCGTGCGCACCCGCACCAATCTGCTCAAACCCATTGAGCCCCACGGCTGGCGGCTGGTGGTGGACCTGTTCGACAAGGAACTGCAAACCGCCAAAACCGACAAGCCCAAGCCGCAAAAGCCGGTAGAGCCCAAGGCGCAGCGGTTGATGATTGTGGCCATTGATGCGGGGCACGGCGGGGAAGATCCGGGTGCCCGCGGCCCCAGTGGCACCTATGAAAAGACCATTGTTCTGCAGATTGCCAAAAAGCTGGAAGCGCTGGTTAATGACAAGGCCGGCATGCGGGCGGTGATGGTGCGCGATGGCGATTACTACGTGCCTCTGGTCGAGCGCCGCAAGATCGCCCGGGAAAAACACGGTGCGGATGTGTTTGTCTCTATTCACGCGGATGCCTTCACCGACGCCCGCGCCCATGGCGCCTCGGTGTTTGCCCTGTCCAACCGGGGGGCCACCAGTGCCCGGGCCCGCTATCTTGCCAAGATCGCCAACGAGTCTGACCGCGTAGCCGGGGTGTATGAAGAAGAGGAAGACGACAGTTCGTTATACAGCGTGCTGGCGGATCTACAGATGAACGGCTCCATGGCCGGCAGTCTCTATCTGGGCCGCCAGGTGCTGCTGGAAATGGGTAAAGTCACCAAGCTGCATGGTAACCGCGACAAAGTGGAACAAGCGGGCTTTGCGGTGCTGAAAGAGCCGGAAATGGTCTCCATCCTTGTGGAAACCGGTTTTATCTCCAACCCCACCGAAGAGCGGAATTTGCGCTCCTCGGCGCACCAGACCAAGCTGGCACGCTCGGTGCTTAACGGCATTGACGCCTATTTCCGCAGCCACCCGGCACCCAATAGCTGGTATGCGGCCCAGCGCCGTGAGCAGGGTGATGAGTATCGTATTCAGCCCGGTGATACACTGTCGGAAATTGCCCGGCAGTACAGTGTTTCCGAGCAGTCTATCCGCTCGGCCAACGGTATGGATGGTGACCGGATCATGGTCGGCCAGGTACTGAAAATTCCGCGTTCATAATATTCCGCTGGCATGCAGCACGCATCATGTCGGCACGCTAAACGCCAGGCGTGCCGGGTGAGCGTTGTGTGTCGGGACAGATAACTTTCTAAAGGATTTGTTTTGTCCAAGATTCAGCTGCTTGATTCCCGCCTTGCTAACCAGATTGCCGCCGGTGAAGTGGTTGAACGTCCTGCGTCTGTGCTCAAGGAATTGCTGGAAAATGCGCTGGATGCCGGCTCGGAATCCATCAGCGTGGATGTGGAGCAGGGCGGGGTGAAACTGGTGCGGGTGCGCGATAACGGTAACGGCATCGAACGTGATGATTTGCCGCTGGCCCTGTCCCGGCACGCCACCAGCAAGATTCGCGGCCTCGATGATCTGGAAGCCATCGGCACGTTGGGCTTTCGCGGGGAAGCGCTGGCGGCGATCAGCTCCGTCTCTCGATTGAGCCTGGCCAGTAACGTGGAAGGCGAAGCGGAAGGCTGGCAAGTGACCGTGGAAGGGCGCGATATGGCGCCGACGGTATCGCCGGCGGGGCACCCCCGTGGCACCACCGTGACCATGCGTGACCTGTTTTTTAATACCCCGGCCCGACGCCGGTTCCTGCGCACCGAAAAAACCGAATTCAATCATCTCGAAGAAGTGTTTCGGCGCATTGCCCTGAGTGAATTCAATACCGCGTTTCGTCTCACCCATAACCAGAAAGTGATTCACCAGTTGCCCGCCGGGCTGGATGACACCCTGCGGGCGGCGCGGGTGGCCAAGCTGTGTGGCAAGGGTTTCATGGAGCAGGCGGTGGCCGTGGACGTGGAGCGCGATGGCTTGCGTCTGCACGGCTGGATGGGCCTGCCCACGTTTTCCCGCTCCCAGGCGGACCTGCAATATTTCTATGTGAATGGCCGGGTGATTCGCGACAAGGTGGTCAGCCATGCGGTGCGCCAGGCGTATGCGGATGTGCTCTACCACGGCCGCCACCCGGCCTATGTACTGTTTCTGGAGCTGGACCCGGCCATGGTGGATGTGAACGTTCACCCCACCAAACACGAAGTGCGTTTCCGCGAACAACGGATGGTACATGGTTTTCTGTATAGCTCATTGCATCGCGCCATTGCCGGGGT
>NZ_LWFX01001267.1:0-8211 GCF_001635175.1 Alcanivorax sp. HI0083
TAGGAGGGGACGCTGGGGTTCTGCCAGGAAGTAACGGCCACTTCCAGGCCGAGAATATCGTTGAGCTCGCGGCCCTGTTCCCAGGCGCTGAGCAGGTCGCGGATGTTGTTGAGCGTGTAACCGCGCTCCAGCAGGGCGCCGATAATTTTCAACCGGGCCAGGTGCACGTCGGTATAAATACCGGTGCGGCCGCGCTTTTCCGGGGGCGGAAGAATGCCGCGATCCTGGTAGGCACGCACGTTACGCACCGTCGAGCTGGCTTCGCGGGCCAGTTCGTCGATGGTGAATTCCTTGTGGTCGCCGGCGTCTGCCGGGGCCTGTTGCTCAGCCGGTTGGGTGTATTTCTTCAGGCTGCGCAAAATAGCTGCGGGATTACGGTCACTGGTTTTCATGTGGCGATGATAGCCCCCTTTTTGCACTGGGGCTAGAAGGGGAGACGCAGCACGCTACATGCATCACGCAACAACGCGGGCGAGCCTGGGCGAGGTGAGAGTTTCGAGTTGCGAGAAGCGAGTTTCGAAAGGCAAAACCCCAAACCCCGTACTTGGCTGGTTTTTTTGATTTTCGAAACTCGTGACTCGTAACCCGCTTCTGGAATCCTTGCCTCGCCCAGGCTCGGATCACCCGCAGGCAGGTTATTCGCTTCGCTCACCCTTCGGGCCGCACTGCGTGCGTTACTCCGCTACGCTACGTTCCTGCGGGTGCTTCGTAGAGGCGTGGTTGCCGGTTCCCGGATGGCTGCTATCTGCTGCGGGCTGCGGGTCGGCATTGACCTGGGCGCGCTTGAGCGCCTCGCTGGCGGGGGCGCCTTCAACATGCTGGATGAACTCACTGATCCAGCCGGCGGTCACGTCCGGATACTGGAGAAGGGGGCTCCAGTGTCCGCAGTCTATTTCCCGGCGCCACAGGCGATCTGTCCACTGGGGCAGGTCTTCGAGCATGGCCGGGCGCACATAGTTGTCTTCGCGGGCAACGATCAGCTGCACCGGGACTTTGGTATGCCGCTCCCGGGGCTTGAGCAGACAAGGCAGCATGTTGGCGCGGTACAGTTCGATACCGTGCACGCCGTCCTGCTGTTGAGTGGCGCTGACTTCGCTGTGCAGGTTTTCGGTGCGGCGCAGTACCTGCGGCCAGACCTTGGCCAGGCCGGCTTTCCACAGGGTCGGGGCCAGCACCGGCAACTGGAAGAGGCCGATGTACCAGGAGTGGGCGAGCTGATTGAGCACGGCGCCGATTTCCTGTTCGCGCAGTCGCGCCTTCATCCACTGCCCCACATGATCCAGGCACGGGCCGGACAGGGTGGTGTAGGAGGCGATGCGTTGCTCGGCGCCGGGATCGGTGACTGATTCCCAGGTCTGGATGGAGCCCCAGTCGTGCCCCACCAGATGCACCTTTTCATCCGGGCTGACGGCGTCCATGACCGCATGCAGGTCGTTGCGCAGTTCCCGCAACTTGTAAGCGGCGCGGCCTTGCGGCACGGAAGAATTGCCGGCGCCGCGTACGTCATAGGCGACGACTTTGAAATGCCGGCTAAGGCGTTCCGCCACTTTTTCCCAGACATGATTGGCGTCCGGGTAGCCGTGTACCAGTATCACCGTGGGGCTTTTGTCCGCACTCCAGGTACGCACCGCCAGGTCCACGCCATTACGGCTTACTTTGCTGTCGCGCCACTGCACCATCAGGCTGCTTCCTCTTGCTTGTCGCCAGTGTTGTTGTCGAGCAGGTGGGCCGGAGCGGGGGTCAGCCAGCGCGGTCCCTGATCGTCCATCAGCAGGAATTCACTGCTGCCGACGCTGTGCGTACCGTCGCTCAACGTCAGTTGCCATTGCCACAGCCCGGGTATCAGCGGCCCTTCTCCGATGCGATTACCTTCCGGCAGAGTGCCGGTGAGCGGCGCCAACCGATAGTGCTGGCGCAGGCCGGAGAAACGGCCAGCAAGCTGCTGGGGTGTTTCTCCCCGGGCCAGGGCCAGCGGTAGCTGGTCGCGATAGTCACGCAGGCGGCGGTGTAATGCGGCCAGCGGAGCCACGTCGGGGCCGCTGAGGCAGGCCTTGGCGGCGTAGCCGTTTTGTACCGCATCGCAACGCAGTATATAGCCCATGCCGATCCGGTAACGGCGCTTTCCCGGTCTGTTCAGGCCAAAGCGACGGCGGCTGGGTTGATTGGTAAAGCGCACCTTCGGCGGCCGGGCGGGATCGAACAGTTGGTGCGCACGCAGCCAGTCGCGAATCAGCAGTTCGCAATCCTGCTCGGTCATGCCCGGTTGCAGGGATCCAGCAATGATCTGCAGGCCTTTGTGGGCGTTCTGCCAGGCAGAGAGGTAAGGCGCCAGGGCCTGGGAATCCGGGGTCCAGAATGCGTTCATGAACGCCTCCACCGTGTTGTCGTTGGAATGTAACTCGATCATTACAGCGCTCAATGTCACGGTCAACCGCTATGACTGGCATTCTCACCCCGGGGATGGCTCCCCAGGGTCAATGTCGGGGTGTAACCGGGGGGCAATCCTTCGCGCAATCTTCACATTTTTCGCTGTCTGACTTGTTAGGGTGGGCGCCTGAACAATCTTCAAATTGTGTATTTTGCTCGGCGATGACCGGGATAAGGAGATCAGTTTGCGCCCTCCAGTCCAGACCTTTCGCGGCTTCACAGCCCTGGTGACTTTTTTGCTCGTGTTTTTCACCGCAGCGGCCCACGCTGCGGAGCCCGCGCAGCCGGTTGCGGCGCAACCGGGTGAATACGCGGAGCTGGCGGATTTGCTGGAAAATGACGCCAGCCGCCAAGTGCTGATTGATCAGTTGCGTGGCGTGCACGCGTCTGCCCAGCCTGAGTCGTTGGGGCTGGAAGGCGAAGTGCCAGCCGCGGAGATTGCTGCCCAGGCCCCCAGCGGGCAGACCGCGGAGCAAGTCTCCATGGCGCGCCGCATGGCGGCGGCCACCGGTAACCTGGCCGGTGATATGGGCCGGCAATTTGCAGCGCTGGGCGCCTTGGTGTCGGGCTGGTTTGGCGGCGATGCCGATGCCAGCCAGTCGGTAGCAGCGGCGGCTCCGGTGGACATGAAAACGGTCAGTGCCGCCTTGTTGAATCTGGCGATTCTGGTGGCCGTGACGTTTGTGGTGTTCTGGTCGCTGCGTGCGGTGGGAAGCTCGGTCTTTGCCCGTCTCAGCGGCTGGGCCCGGGCCGGTTCAGAGAAGTTGGCGATCCTGCGCACCATGGTGGCCGTGGCGGTTGCTGCACTACTGGATATTGTCGTGGTGGTGCTGGCCTACTTGGCCGGCACTTTTGTGGCGCCACTGCTCACCGAACAGCTGGGCGCGGATGCCACCCGGTTAGCGCTGTTTCTGAATGCCTTCCTGCTGGTTGAGCTGGCCAAGGTGGGTCTGCGGATGTTCTTTTCCTCCCGCTACGAGGGCCTGCGACTGCTGCCGGTGGCGGCAGAACAGGCGCGCTACTGTAACCGCTTTCTGGCCCGTGAAGCCGGGTTGATTGGCTATGGCATGCTGGTGCTGGTGCCGGTGCTGAACTTCAATGTGTCGCCCTCGCTGGGCAGTGGCGTGGGGACAGTGATCATGCTGGTGGCGCTGGTGTATGCGGCGGTGGTGATCTGGCGCAAGCGCCAGGTGTTGCGTCAGGCGTTGACGCATCGGGCCAATGCCGGGTCCGGGCCAATCCGGCTGTTGCTGCTGTTGTTGGCGCGTACCTGGCACTGGCTGGCGTTGGCGTACGCATTGCTGGTGTTTACCGCCACCGTGCTGAACCCGGAAACGGCGCTGCCCTTTGTGGCCTTGGCAACGTTGGAAACGCTGATTTATGTGGGCCTGGGCCTGCTGGTATCAGTGGCGCTGGGGCAGTTGATTGGCAAGGAAATCCAGCTGTCGGAACGGCTCAACGCCAGCATGCCCCGCCTTCAGGCCCGGGTGAACACTTATGTGCCCACCGGCCTGAAAATCATTCGCGGGCTGATCCTGGCGCTGGTATTGGTGTTGTCGCTGGATGCCTGGCAGCTCTATGACTTGGCGGCCTGGTACGCCACCACCGCCGGTGCGCAAACCGTTTCTGCGCTGATTGATATCTTGCTGATTCTGGCGCTGGCGGCGGCCGTCTGGATTGCCCTGGCCAGCCTGGTCGAGCATAAATTCAGCCCCGGAGAAACCAGTACGCCGGCCCAGGCGGCGCGGGGTGAGACGTTACTGGGGCTGTTCCATACCTCCTTGGCCATCACCATCATCATCATGACGGCGATGATCGTGCTTTCCGAGGTTGGTGTGGATATCGGCCCGCTGATTGCCGGTGCCGGTGTGTTGGGTCTGGCCATTGGTTTCGGTGCCCAGAAGCTGGTGCAGGATGTGATTACCGGGGTGTTTATTCAGCTGGAGAATGCCATGAATACCGGTGATTTTGTCGGGGTTGGCGCCAACTCCGGCACGGTGGAGCGAGTGGGGATCCGTTCGGTGGCATTGCGTGATCTCTATGGCACCTACCACATCGTGCCGTTCTCCTCGGTGGATGCGGTATCCAATTACACCCGCGAATACGGTAACCATGTGGGCGAATACGGCATTGGTTATCGGGAAAGCATTGACGATGCCATCGTTCAGCTTGAGGCGGCCTTCGAGGCGCTCAAGGAAGGTGAGCACAAGGATAATATCCTCGCGCCCATGACCGTGGCCGGGGTGACGGCCCTGGCGGACAGCTCGGTGAATATCCGCGTGGTGATCAAGACCACACCGGGCAATCAGTGGGCGGTGGGCCGTGCCTTCAACCGGCTGGTGAAGATCTACTTCGACAAGGCCGGTATAGAGATCCCGTTCCCGCATACCACCCTGTACTTCGGCGAGGACCGGGACGGCAATGCGCCAGCGGCCAACATTCGCCTGGCAGATGATCGTGTGGTGTCTACTCAAGAGGGCAACGACGGGTAATCCCCGCATTGGACTCATGAAAAAGCGTCTGCAAAAGCAGGCGCTTTTTTCGTTATGAGGCCCAATCTCGGCAGGTTTGCCAGCGTGTTGCATGCTGCGTGAAGCATGCTGCAGCCGCAGAGCGGCAAAAAAAAGGGCCGGCAAAGTGCCGACCCTGAAAGTCACCGGAAAAGGGAGAGCTCGGTGAATTGGAAAACGGTTAAGCGGCTTCCTCTTTGAGGAGGTTGCCAAGCAGGGCCTCGAAGTTTTGCAGCTGCTCGCTGTTATCGTGATCCCACGGATGAAAACCGGGTTTGAACCAGTCGAACCAGGGCTTGGTGATGTTCAGGAAAATCCCTTTGCGGCCCCAGGTGTGTTTGGCCACGGCGCGCCAGCCTTTCAGGTCGGTCAGGCCGCCCTTGATGCGCACGTTATGCAGGTAGAAGGGAATGAACAGGGCAAAGAAAATGCCAGTGGCCAGCACCAGGGTGCCGCTGCGCAGGGCGTAGGCGCCCAGGTTGCTGTCGTCGCCGATCACCGTGCGGTACACATCGAAGGCCACAGCCTTGTGTTCGGTTTCTTCCAGGGCGTGCCAGTTCCAGATCGCCTTGTAGCCTTCGTCGGCGCCTTCCATGATCTCGGGCAGATCCAGCAGGCCGCCGCCGAGAATGGCGGTCAGGTGTTCCAGTGCTACGGTGGCAGCCAGCTGAAAGGCTTTGGGGCTATATTGCTGGGCGGCCCCAAGCAGCTTGGCAACGAAGGCTTCCTGGGCATGCAGCGGAATCCCTGCCTGGGCCACGAAGTCGTTGTATTCTTCGTGCTCACGGCCGTGCATGGCTTCCTGACCGATAAAGGCAGTGACTGCCTTTTTCAGTTCCGAATCGGTAATCTGGTCGCGATAGTGGCGGACGCTATCGATAAAGAAGCGCTCACCCACCGGGAAGAACAGACTCATGGTATTGAGGAACTGGCTGACATTCAGGCCGTCCCGGTGCCAGGTGAGGGCCTTGGCCGGGTTCAGGTTGAATTTCAGGTTGCGGCGTATGGGCAGAATCGAGATCGCCATTGTGCGTCCCTCCGTAACTGTTACATCATTCAATGATACAATTGCTGTGCGCAGCATCAAGAACTTTTCATCGGGAAATGCAAAAAATGGCGGGCAATAAACAGGAAGTGGCAAATCGTTTACTGGATGGGCTGGTCGATTATCTGCTGGCGCGTCTCTCGCCGGAACAGCTGGATTCACTGGTGGTTGAGGAGCTGGACTACGTGCTTGAGCGGGCGGCGGGTTATTCCCTCAACCAGTGGGTGCAAGCCGGTCAAGTATTTGCCACGGCGCAGAAATACGCGGTGGAGATGGATATCAGCGGCGCGATTCCCGAGCTGGTGGGCGATATGGTGGAACGGTTTTATGACCACGCCATCCAGAGTGAGCGCACCGTGGAGGATGTGGTCGACGAAGCCGTAGTGATGGCGCTGCTGGACAAGGGGCTGGAAATTCCCCTGTCGCGGCAAGGCATGGCCTGGCTGGGGCGTAACCCGGTGTTGCTGGCCTTGCTGGCAGGCGGTGCGCAACTGGGGCTCAAGACGTTGCTGCATCAGGGGCTGCCCGGCCCCCTGCGCAGCCAGCTGAGCAAGCGCTTGCCGGAACGCTGGCTGGCCAGCCTGGAGGCACGACTGCAGGAATGGTTACTGCGTCGCACGGAGCAATTGTTGAGTGATCCGTACCTGTATCGCGACGAGAACCTGGATGAGTTGCGCGAGTTGGTGAAGGTGGGCTGGCAGGACTTTTCCCAGCGCCCGGTGGCGGACCTGAAGGAACTGGTGAGCAGCGAGGATATTCAGGAGCTGTTCGTGATCGTGTTCGAGTACTGGCGGGATCTGCGCCACACGGATTACTTCAATGCCATGCTGGAAGCGGGCGTGCAGGCGTTTTTCGATAAATATGGTGATACCAGCCTCACTGGCCTGCTGGATGAGCTGGGCGTCACCCGCGAGCTGATGCTTGATGATGCCCGCCGCTTCCTGCCGCCAGTGATGGCCAAGCTGCAGAGCGAAGGGCTGCTGGAGGCGTGGCTGCGTCGGCACCTGGAAGGGTATTTTCGGGCGGAGGAGACGCTGGAGCTGCTGGGATCAGTTGACAGTTGATAGTGGACAGTTGACAGCGACACGCCGCAGCACGTCATGTTTTGAAACCGTAGAGGCCGCGCCCAAAGTTTGAGCGCGGCCTCTTTTATTTCAGACAAAACAGCCCTGTTCCGCGCAGCTGTCAACTATCAATTGTCAACTTTCAACTGCTGTCTATAGGCCTGGGTGTGTAGCAATTCCAGTAACTCGTTTTCCGGCACCGGGCGGCTGATCAGGTAGCCCTGGATGCTGTCGCAATGCATGTCGCGCAGAATGCTCAGGTGGTCTTCGGTTTCTACCCCTTCGGCGATTACGTTCATCTTCAGGCTGTGGGCCATGTCGATGATGGCGCGGGTAATGGCGGCATCGTCCGGGCTCTTGTCCAGATCCATGATGAAGGAGCGATCGATCTTCAGGGTGTCCACCGGGAAACGCTTCAGGTAGCTCAGCGACGAATAGCCGGTGCCGAAATCGTCCAGCGCCAGCTCAATGCCCCGGGTGCGCAGTTGCTGAAGCAGCTCGATGTTCTGCTCCATGTCTTCCATGATCAGGCTTTCGGTGAGTTCCAGTTCCAGCAGGTGCGGGGGCAGTTCGGTGGTGGACAGTACCCGGTCCACGATTTCTGCCACGTTGCCTTTGCGGAACTGGTGGGCTGACAGGTTTACCGATACACAGATGTTGCCCAGCCCCTGTTTGTACCACTTGTGGGCCTGGCGGCAGGAGCGCTCCAGTACCAGTTCACCGATGGCGGAAATCAGCCCGGTTTCTTCGGCCAGGGGAATGAAGTCCGCCGGCGGCAGCAGGCCCATGGTGGGGTGCTGCCAGCGCACCAGGGCTTCCACCGAGGTGATGCGGTTGCTGGCCAGCTCCATTTTCGGCTGGTAGTGCACCACGAATTCGTTCTTGAAGATGGCCTTGCGCAGGCTGGTTTCCAGGGCCAGCTGTTCCACCGACGCTACCCGCATGTTGCTGCGATAGAACTGGAAGTTATTGCCGCCGCTGCGCTTGGCCTGGTACACCGCCATGTCGGACTGGTTGATCATGCTCTGGGCTTCTTTGGCGGTATCCGGGAACAGGCTGATGCCGACGCTGGCGCCCAGCAGCAGTTCGTGGCCGTCAATCAGGAACGGCTTTTTCATGGCGTTGATCAGCTTCTGGCACTGCTGGCTGATGCTGCCTTCGCCGC
>NZ_LWFX01001268.1:0-5338 GCF_001635175.1 Alcanivorax sp. HI0083
ATGATGCCACCTGGCATCTGCTGGATGCGAACCGGCTTGCCCGGTTGGGGCCGGAACAGATGCTGATTAACACCTGTCGCGGGCCGGTTATCGACAATGTGGCCCTGTCCCGGCAGCTGGCCGGTGGTGCCGGGCCGTCAACGGTGCTGGATGTGTGGGAGGAAGAGCCGACGGTGCCGCCGACGCTGTATCAGCAGGTGCTGATGGGCTCGCCGCATATTGCGGGTTACAGCCTGGAAGGCAAGCGCAAAGGGACCCGCATGCTCTATGACGCGGTGTGCGAGTGGGCAGGCAGGGAAGCGGTGGCAGAGACTGCCGGGGAGGATGCGCCAGTGTTGCGGCAGCCGGTGGCGAGTGATGCGGACCTGTTGGCGTTACTGCAAGCAGCATATCGGCTGGACGATGATTACCGGCGATTGGGCGACAGCTTGAATGAAGCGGCCCCTGCTGCGGCCTTTGATCGCCTGCGTAAACAGTATCCTGTCCGTCACGAACTGCACCACTGGCAGCATGACGGGGCTGTTGCGGACGCTTGGGCGGCAATTATCCGCCGACTTTTTGAGCCCGATGGTATTGCGCGGTAGGGTACTGCCACTGATCTTCCAGGTGCTCGCAGGCACGCTGGATCATGTCTTCGGTAATGGGAATTTCCCGGCCGTCCTCATCGATGATGGCCGCGCCGTGGAAGTGCGATGCTGAGGATGTGTTGTTCAGGTTCATGTTTCATCCCTGCTTGTGCAGTTGGCCTTTAAATTTACTTAGCGACTGTCGGTGACAGCAACGCCATTTTTGTATCTGGATATGACCCTTTTATGAAAGTTGATCAAGGTCTTTGTCTCGGTGTGTTGGTCAACCCTTATGCCGGGCTGGGTGGCAGCGTGGCCCTGAAGGGGAGCGACGGGGTGCAAACCCGGAATGAAGCCCTGCGTCGCGGCGCCGAACCCCAGGCACCAGGTCGGATGAGCCGGGCGCTGAAAGTACTGTCCGCCGTCACCAATGTGTCTGTTTTGACCTGGGGTGGAGACATGGGCGAGAACAGCTGCCGGGCGGCAAAGGTTCCTTGCACGGTGATTGGTGAGTCGCCCATGCCCAGCAGCCCGGATGATACCCGTGCTGCTGCTGCTGCCCTGAAAGCGGCCGGGGCTGAACTGATCCTGTTTGCCGGTGGCGATGGCACCGCCCGGGATCTGGTGGATGCCATTGGGCTGGGTACCCCTGTGCTGGGTGTGCCGGCAGGATGCAAGATGCATTCTGCCGTGTATGCGGTGAATCCAGAGGCGGCGGGAAGTCTGCTGGCGGAGCTGGCCGGTGGCGGGTTGGTGGCGCTGGAGAGTGCCGAGGTGCGGGACATCGACGAAGCTGCGTTTCGCGAGGGTGTGGTCAAGGCCCGTCACTATGGGGAGCTGCAAGTACCGGCAGAGGCCCGTTACCTGCAGCAGGTGAAATGCGGCGGACGGGAAGTGGAAGACCTGGTGATTACCGAAGTAGCGGCCTGGGTGGCAGACAGTCTGGAAGACGACACCTGGTACCTGATGGGGTCTGGTTCCACGGTGGCGGTGGTGATGGAGCAGCTGGGGCTGGACAATACGCTGCTGGGCGTGGATCTGGTCCGCAATGGCGAGGTGGTCGCCGCGGATCTCGGTGCCAGGCAGTTACTGGAGCACATTGGCGATGCGCCGGCCAAAGCCGTGATCACCGTGATTGGCGGCCAGGGGCATTTGTTCGGCCGTGGCAACCAGCAATTCAGCCCTGCACTGATTCGCCGGCTGGGCAAAGAAAATATTCAGATACTGGCTACCCGAACCAAACTGGAAACCCTGGAAGGGCGGCCCTTGCTGGTGGACAGTGGCGACGCGGCGCTGGACAAGCAGTTGTGCGGGTTATGGCCGGTGACCACCGGGTATGAGGATCAGATTCTTTACCGGGTGGGGACGAATGCAGGGGATTAGCGGTCAGTCCCCTACGAAGCTGCTGTAGGAGTTTGCTTGCAAGCGAACCTTTTCGGCTGCAAGCAGCCTCCTACAGTGCTCCTGCTAAAACTCTTTTTGATTACCCGTGGCGCTTTTCCTGCAGCGCCGCGATGCGGTCATCCAGCGGCGGGTGCGAAGAGAACAGGGCTTTCAGCCCTTGCTTCACGCCAGAGTTGATACCGAAAGCCACCAGGGTGTCGGGCATCTGGTTAGGCACCTTGGACTCCGCTTTCAGCCGTTGCAGGGCGGAAATCATGTCGCGTCGGTCAGCCAGTTGAGCGCCGGCCACATCGGCCCGGTATTCCCGGAAGCGGGAGAACTTCATCACGATGGTGCTGGCGGCAATGCCGAAGATAATTTCTGCCACGATTACCACGATGTAGTAACCAAAGCCCAGGCCGCCGCCACCGTCACGACGCAGGAAGCTGTCGATCACATAACCCACCACGCGGGCGGCAAAAATCACAAAGGTGTTTACCACGCCCTGGATCAGGCTGAGGGTGACCATGTCGCCATTGGCCACGTGGCCGATTTCATGGGCCAGCACCGCGCGGACTTCCTCGGGGCGAAAACGGCTCAGCAGCCCCTGGGAAACCGCTACCAGGGCATCGTTCTTGTTCCAGCCGGTAGCGAACGCATTGGATTGCTGGGCCGGGAAGATGCCCACTTCAGGCATCTTGATACCGGCCTTGTCTGACAGCTCTTTCACCGTATCCAGCAGCCAGCGCTCCGCCTGGTTGCCGGGCTCCTTGATGATCTGCACCTTGGCGGACCACTTGGCCATGGGCTTGGATATCAGCAGTGAAATCAATGAACCGGCGAAACCGAATACCGCACTGAAAATTAGCAGGCTGGTTAGGTCCAGGCCACTGCCACTCTGGGCGAAATAGCTATTAACGCCAAGCAGGCTAAGGGTGATACTGGCGACCACAATAACCGCCAGGTTGGTAAGCAGATAAAGCGCGATGCGCATCATCGTGGGGTTTCTCCATCAGGTAGATAATTATTTATTGGGGGCGGGGCGCAGAGGGTTCAAGCCTTGGGCTATAATTTGCCTTTACCGGCTGAACGGAAGTCATCCTGTGTCTTCCGGCAGCATGCTGTATCCACCTTTATGCCTGTATTGATCCCTATGCGCTCGTCCCAGTTATCAGACCTTCTTGACCCGTATCTGGTTCCATTGTCCCAGCCAAAACATCGCCTTTTTCATGGCCGTGGCAAAACGCTGCCATCGCTGGAGTGGCTCACCGTGGACTGCTTCCCACCGGTGCTGGTGGCAACGCTATTTCGCCCCCAGGACGAAGCGGTGCTGGCGGGTCTGGAGGCCAGCCTTGGCGGCGCATTGGCCGGGCTGGGGTGTCAGACATTGGTGTTCCAGCACCGGTATGACGGCAAGGCCGAGAATGTGGTGGTAGTTGGTGAGCTAGCGGACAGCCCGGTCGCCACAGAGCAGGGGCTGGATTACAAACTGGATTTCCAGCGCGGCCAGAATCTGGGTTTCTTCGCCGACATGGCGGAGGGGCGTCGCTGGATTCGGGAACGGGCGGAGGGGCGTAAGGTGCTCAATCTGTTCAGCTTCACCTGCAGTTTTTCGGTGGCGGCGCTGGCTGGCGGGGCACACTCTGTGGTGAACATTGATCTGTCCGGTGCCGCCTTGACGCTGGGGAAACAAAATCACGCCCTGAATGGTTTCCAGGACGCCAGGGTGCATTACTTGCCCCACAATATTTTTCGCAGCTGGAAAAAGCTGCACAGCCTGGGGCGTTACGATCTGATTGTGGTTGATCCGCCCAGTGCCCAGAAAGGCAGCTTTATGGCGGAGAAGGACTACCCGAAAGTGCTGCGTAAACTGCATAAGTTATTGGCGCCGGAGGCCGACCTGCTGATCTGCCTCAATGCGCCCTGGCTGGATTACGCCTGGCTGGAGCAGTGTGTGGCCGATAATTTACCGGGGGCCGAGCTGCAAGCCCGGCTACCTGGCGCCAGTGGATTTGACGAAGCGGGGGAGCCTGCGCTGAAAACGCTCCATTATCGTTATCAGCGCCCCGCGATGCTTGATGTGCCTGCAGATGGTAGACCGGGTGCGTAGCAAGGCCTGTAGGGATGTGCTATCTGTGTAGTGATCTGTGACCGGGTGATACTTTATGGATGAAGGAGAGCGACATGAAGCAGATTTATCTTGCGGTGGTAGTGGGTGCGTCTCTGGGCCTGTCTTCCCTGGGGCTTGCCGATGAACGGCCGCCGGAGGGCGCCAAGCCCATGTCCGAATTGGCAAAGATGATTGAAGAGCAGGGGTATTCCCCGATTACCGAGATTTCCTTTGATCGGGGGCAGCTGGAGGTGGAGGCGTACAAAGGCACCAACAAGCGTGAGCTCAAGGTCGATCCCAAGAGCGGCAAGATTCTGTCTGATCGTCGGGATGATTAAAGATCGCTGATCGCCGGAGCTGAAAGGCTGTGTTGGGCGATTGTCGTGGCCCAACAATCGCCCTGAGGTCATTCCTTTTTTGCTGTATCGTGCTGTTTTCTATACGCCGTTGGGGTGGTGTGGAAGCGGCGTTTGAATGCAGTGTTGAAGGTGGATTTGGCATTGAATCCGACATCATGGCAAATCCGGGTCACGGGTTGTCGGGTGTCTGTCAGTGCCTGTGCTGCCGCCTCAAGACGAAAGCCGTTAATCCAGTCATAAAAATGGTGGCCGGAGCATTGATTGATCGCCGCAGAGGCCTGATGCGTGGTGACGCCGCAGTGTGCTGCCAGTCGCCCCAGGGTCAGATCATTTTCTCTGAATAATCCTTTTTTCATGGCGTTTTCCAGCAACGGGAAAACAGCGTGCGCGTCATCGTTTTTTTCGTTTTTTGCACAAGCCGGTATCTCTTTCGCTGTTGCTTTCGTTGCAGCAGCAAGCGGTGGTGCTTGCTGCACGGGAAGATTAATTCGGGTCAGCAACAAATAGGTGAGGTAGGCCGTGGCTGGTGCCAGCACAAAAGTCAGCGAAATGCGGATATCGAACAAATAGAACAGCGCCAGCCTGGCGGCAATGGACAAGGCGATCAGTAGCTGGAATGTTTGCAGGTTGCCTACCCATTCAATCACTGCACTGCGGCGGCTCTGGATTCCCTGTTGGCGTTGTTGCCACCAGTAAAAAAGGCTTAGAGCGCCAATGATGGCCAGATAAGGGTTGCCGTACAGGGTGATGGGCTCCCACAGGTCATGGTTCTTGCGCCCGGCCAGCATCCAGTAGATTTTCTGTTCCGGGGGCAGGCTCCAGAAGGGCACGGCGAGGGCGGCCACCAGCAGCACCGGTAACGCGTGCGTCCAGCGGCGACGCCGCGACCTGGCCAGGATGTTCTGCCCTTGCAGGGCACG
>NZ_LWFX01001269.1:0-7955 GCF_001635175.1 Alcanivorax sp. HI0083
CTGGCGGTGCTGGAAGCCGAGAACGTGCGGCTGCGTGAGCTGCTCAATTCCTCGGCGGATCTGGATGCCAATGTGCTGGTGGCGGAAATCATCGGTGTGGATCCTGATCCTAACCGCCAGGAGATCGTCATCAACAAAGGGGCGGGGGACAATGTTTCCCGGGGGCAGGCGGTGCTCGATTCCCAGGGGCTGATTGGTCAGGTGGTGGACGCCGGCCCGCTCAGCTCCCGCGTCTTGTTGATCACCGATGCCAGCCACGCCATGAGCGTGCAGGTTAACCGTAATGGGGTACGCGCTGTATTGGCCGGGGTGGGGCAATCCAGCGGTTTGAAATTGTTGTATGTGCCCGACACCGCAGATATCCAGGAAGGTGATCTGCTGGTCAGCACGGGGCTCGGCCAGCTATACCCCCGCGGCTATCCGGTGGCCAGCGTCACCTCGGTGAATCATCAGGCGGGCACGCCGTTCGCGCATATTGCTGCCCGCCCCACTGCGCAGCTGGATCGTGCCAGCCATGTGTTGCTGGTGCAGCCCACGCAAACCCCGGTACGTGCGGAGGCCGACAATGATCAGTGATCGTCCCGCCGGCACCGGCGTTATCATCGTCACCCTGTTGCTGGCGGCACTGCTGGAAGTGATCCCGCTGCCTGCGAGCATAGACTGGGTGCGCCCGGAATGGATGCTGTTGGTGCTGGTGTACTGGGTGCTTTCGTTGCCGCATCGCATTGGTGTGTTGTGGGGCTTTTTTGTGGGGCTCTATCACGACGTGCTGGTGGGTACCACACTGGGGCAGTGGGGGCTGGCCACGGCGCTGGGCGCCTTTGTGATGCTGGCCGCGTACAAGCGCATGCGCGTATTCACCGCATTACAGCAGTGTGCGGTGGTCTTTCTGTTGGTGGGCACGGTGAGCCTGCTGGCGTTTCTGGTACAGGAATCCGTGGGCCGTACCCTGTACCCGCCTTACACCATTCTCTACTCTTCTGTGACCAGCGCGCTGTTGTGGCGTCCGGTATGTGCGGCGTTACGCTGGGTTCAGTTGCGATTTCTAGTACGATAAGCGCGTCGTTCGCAGTGGATAATTGATCGTTGGCAGCGAAACCCCGGATTACTTTGGGCGCGGCTTCAATCTTTCAGTTCTCGGTATTACTGGGTCGCGTAGCTATCAATTGTCCATTATCAACTAGCCGCTAATTCTATGATTCTTTACCTTGCCTCCGGCTCTCCCCGCCGGGCGGAATTGCTCCAGCAGATTGCCGTTCCTTTTACGGTGTTGCCTGCTCCGGCCATCGATGAAACGCCCCGTCCCGGTGAGTTGCCGCTGGACTATGTGCAGCGCATGGCCAGCGAAAAGGCGGAGGTAGGGCTGGCCCGCCTGCCGGCACCGGGTGCTGTAATGGGTGCAGATACGGCGGTGGTGTTGGGGGAGCGTATTCTGGGCAAGCCTGCCGATGACGCCGAGGCCCTGGTGATGCTGGCGCAGCTGAGCGGGCAGTCCCATCAGGTGATCTCGGCGGTTTGTCTGTGCCTTGAGGGTCGGCAAGCCGTGCGCCATTCGGTGACGACAGTGCAATTCCGGCCACTGGAAGCCGCGCGCCTGCAGGCCTATGTGGCCACAGGTGAAGGGCGCGACAAGGCGGGCAGTTACGGCATTCAGGGGTTGGGCGGCGCACTGGTGGCATCGTTGTCTGGCAGTTACAGTGGAGTGGTTGGCCTGCCCCTGGAGCAAACAGTGGAATTGCTTGAATGGGCCGACATTCCTTACTGGCAAGTCGACTGACTTATGGCATCGACCCACACTTCACGCTGGCGCCGACTGCTTCCTTCCCTGTGGTGGGCAGCCGCGATCATTTTATTGCTGATGGCTGCCTATGTGGTGGTTGGCCGTCAGTTGATGTTGCTGGTGCCGGATTACCGTGAGCGCCTTGAGCATCTTTTCGAAGAGCGCATTCAGACCCCGCTGACCATTGCCGAGCTGAACGGGACCATGTCCGGCCTGGTGCCCCAGTTTGTGGCTCGCCAGATTCGCCTGCCCGCCCCGGAAGGGGAGGCGCCATTGGTGCTGGATGAAGTGGTGCTCAGCATTGATGTGTTTGGTTCCCTGTGGCACCGGGATCTGGTGCTTGAGGAACTCAGTGTTCGCGGGGTGGATTTGAATCTGGTGCGCGGTGATGACGGCAAGATTCGTCTGCGCGGACTGGATGTGCTCGGGCAGAATGATCCCGGGTCACGACCGCCGCTGGAACGTATTCTCAAGTTGTTTTACCGCCAGCAATTGCTGTCAGTCAGCGACGCCCGTTTGTCCCTGGAATGGCCGGGCATGCCACCGCTGGCGGCGTCGCAGCTGGATGCCACCATGACCAACACGGGTGGCGAACACCGGTTGGCCCTGCGTGTGGAAGCCCGGGACCGCCCCCTCTCCCTGCTGGCAAAGATACACCTGCACGATGATGCCTACGCGCTGGATGAGGTGGATGCGGATATCTATACCCGCTTCGAGGGCAAGCGCCTGCACGAATGGTTGCCCGAGATAGAAAAAATGCCGCTGGATCTGGGCTCGCTGGATGCATCCGTGGCGCTGTGGGGCACTCTGGAAGGCGGTGAGCCGATCAGCGGACAGCTGCAGGTTGATGTGCCCACGTTGACGCTGACCCAGGCAGATACGGCCTGGCCGCTAACCGGTTTGTCCCTGCGCGCCTCACTGCTTCGTGAGGATGATGAGGCGACCCTGTCGTTATCCAATCTGTCCGGCAGGACACCCTCCGGCCCGCTCACGCTGGGCGATATGGCGCTGCGCTGGGAGACCCGGGGCGAGCGCCGGCAGTGGCAGCTGCGCGCCAATGAACTGCCGGTGCACGCCATCAGCCAGCAATTCCAGAGCTGGCCATTCAGCCTGCCGGAGTCTGCCGACAAGGTCCGTAAGCAATTATCGGTGCTGTCTCCGCGCGGAGTGGTAGAGGGGGTGTACCTGAGTGGCCAGGCGCGGGATCTGGAACAGTTTCAGGTGCGTTTTGCCGGCCTGGCCAGCCAGGCAGATGACCGGATTCCCGGCGTTGAAGGCCTGAATGGCTGGGTAGCGGGGTCGCCAGATGCCGGGCTGGCGCATCTGTACAGCGATGATCTGTCATTACGGTTGCCGCGCCTGTATGACCACGAGTTGGGTGCCCAGATGGCCGGGGTGTTTGGNTGGCAGCGTCAGGGCGATGCGCTCACGGTGCGCTCCAGCCGCCTGCGTGTGGTGAACCCGGATGCCCATGGCGAGGCCATGGTTGCGGTGACCGTGCGCCCGGAGCAGGTGCCCGAGCTGCGTCTGGCGGCAGAGATTTACGATGGCAACGGTGCCCGTGCCAACTACTACATTCCGTTGAAGCGGTTGCCCGATGGCCTGTCCGGCTGGCTGGGACAGGCTATCGGTGATGGTCATTTGCAGCGGGGCCAGCTGCTCTATCAAGGGCCGGTGAAAATCGATAAAAGCCGGCAGCAAGACCGGACTTTCCAGATGCGTTATCAGGGCGAGGACGTGCGCCTGTCGTTTCTGCCGGACTGGCCACAGGCCACTGGGGTTAACGCGGATGTGTGGATTAATGGCCGGGAAGTGCAAGGGGTGGCCAGCCGGGGAAACCTGCTCAATAGTCAGGTGGCGGATGTGCACGTGGACGTGCCAGCGTTTGATGATGAGACCGGGCCCCGCGTGATTGTCACTGGTAAGGTTCACGGCCCGCTCAGCGACCTGGATACGGTGTTTCAGGACACCCCGCTGACAGAACAGTTACCCGACGAGGTGAAAGACTGGCGCTATCAGTCCGGCACCATGGGGGGGCAGCTGACGTTGAATATCCCGCTCAAGAAAGGGGAAGGCGCACCCATGGTGATCGTGGATGCGTCCGTGGCCGACGGCCGGGTGGAAAATACGGAGCGCACCCTGTTGCTGACCGAGGTGCAGGCCCCGGTGTATTTCCACCTGCGCGACGGGCTGCAGATGTCGAAGCTCAGCGCCTCCACCCTGGGTGGCAAGGTGACCGGTAAATGGACCACCGACGCGGGCAAGAGCACTCTTGCCCTGGAGGGGGAGGTGCCGGTGAAGTCGGTGCGCGATTGGCTGGGCTTTGGCTGGTTGGCGCCGGCCAGTGGTTCGTTGCCGTTGGCGCTGACCATTCAGGTGCCCTGGCAGGGCACGCCCTTTGCCCTGCACGCGA
Source organism: Alcanivorax sp. HI0083 (assembly GCF_001635175.1). Classification (NCBI taxonomy): domain Bacteria; kingdom Pseudomonadati; phylum Pseudomonadota; class Gammaproteobacteria; order Oceanospirillales; family Alcanivoracaceae; genus Alcanivorax; species Alcanivorax sp. HI0083. The sequence continues at coordinate 4,194 of NZ_LWFX01001269.1, forward strand.
CTTCCTCGCTCAAGGGCGTGACAGTGAAGGCGCCAGCGCCTCTGGGCAAAAGTGCGGCGCAGAGCCGGGCGCTGACGCTGGACCTTACCGGCAATGGCCAGCGACTGGGGCTGCAGTATGGCGATGTTGTGCGCGGCGCCTTTGCGCTGGGTGAAACGGTGCGCGGTGACCTTCGATTGGGGGCCGGGGCGCCGCGCATCCCCGCATCTGGCGTCGATGTGCATGGGCGCCTGGCCCGCGCCAGCGTGGAACCCTGGATCGATTTTGTCAGCGACCAGCTGGTGCCGGCCATGGAGGGCAAGGCGTCGGATAATGGCGGTAATGGTGGCCAGCAAGGCGGTCTGAACAAGGTCAATGTGCAGGTGGGCACGCTGGATTTGTTCGGCGTGGATGTGCCCGGAGCGAGCCTGTCGGTGCTGCCCAGCGGCAAAGGTTGGGACCTGGCCCTGAGCAGCCCGTCCGTGGCCGGTTCCATGACCATTCCCGAAGGGTTTTCTGCCCGGGGAGACGCGCCTCTGGATTTGTCCGTATCGCGGATGAATCTGACTTTGCCGGAAAGTGCGGATCCGAAATCCGGGGCGCCGCTGTCGCCGATGAGTCTGCCTGCCGTGGATGCCCGCTTGGCCAACCTGCGTATCAACGGCGAAGACTTCGGTGAATGGCAGGCGGATCTGCGCCCCTCGGCGCAAGGGGTACGCATCAATAATTTACAGGGCCGCTGGCGGGCCAGCCGGATACAGGGCACGGTGGACTGGACAGAAGAGAGCGGCAATCAGTACACCCGCTTCAACGGGTCGCTGGCGTCCGATAACCTGGGGCGCTCCCTGAGTGCCTGGGGGCTGGCGGAAATGATTGAATCCGATGACGCCAGTGCCAAGGTTTCGCTGGGCTGGCCGCAATGGCCGCTGGCGCCGGATTACCTTGCTCTGGATGGTCAGGCACGGGTGGATATCGGTGAATGCCGGATCCCTGATACCGACACCAAGACCTCGTTTTTGCGGCTTTTGGGTGTTCTCAACCTGGGCACCATTCAGCGTCGATTGCGGCTGGATTTCTCCGACCTGTACAAGAAAGGATTGAGCTGTGACAGCATCAGTGGGGACTTCGCCATCGACGGCCCCCAGGTGTCCACCAGCAACCTGGCCATCGATTCGCCCTCGGCCGCCATTCGAGTGAAAGGGGCCATCGATCTTGAAAAAGAAACCCTGAACCATCAGATGGAAGTGACGTTGCCCCTTTCCAGTAACCTGTATGCCGGGTGTCTGGCCGGGCCTGCCGCCTGTGCCGGTATCTTTGTGGTGGAGCGCATCTGGGGCGATAAACTGGACAAGACTGCGACCATGGAATACCGCGTGAGCGGCAGTTGGTCGAACCCGAAAGTGTCTGAAACCGAAGGGATTTTCGAATGACGGTGTCTAACGCAGCGGTACCGATTGGCGCAATACAGATGACCAGCGGTAAAGATCCCCAGGCCAACCTGGAGCAGGCCGCCGGGCTGCTGCAGGCGGCCCGTGACAAGGGCGCCTGCCTGGCGGTGTTGCCGGAAAACTTTGCGGGCTACGGCGGTGATTACCGGGCGCTGGCGGCAGAGTATGCCATGCTGGAACAATGGCTCTGTGAACAGGCTGCCCGGCTGGGCATGGCGATCATTGGTGGTAGTGTGCCTTCATTGAGTCGCCCGGACGGCGAGCCGGTGCCGGCGCCGCGGGTACGCACGCGCTCTTTGGCGGTAACCGCCGACGGGGAGATCGTTGGTCGTTATGACAAGCTTCACTTGTTTGATGCCCAGGTGCAGGACGCCCAGGGCCAATACCGGGAGTCGGATCTTTTTGAACCCGGTGAAACCATCGTCACCGTGCCCCTGGCCGGTGTGCAGGTGGGTTTGGCGATCTGCTATGACCTGCGCTTTCCGGCCCTGGCCCAGCGCCTGGTGAGCGCCGGTGCCGAGCTGTTGGTATACCCGTCGGCGTTCACTGCCGTGACCGGTGCAGCTCATTGGGAATTATTGCTGCGTGCCACCGCGGTGCAGACCGGCTGTTATGTGCTGGGCGCCAACCAATGCGGGCAACATGGCCCGCGCCGTGCCAGTTACGGCCATTCCATGCTGGTGTCCCCCTGGGGGGACGTGGTGGCAAGCCTGGAGAATGCGCCTGGTGCGCTTGTGGCACCGCTGGACCTTGCTACCATGAACGAACTTCGCCAGCGCATGCCTGTACAGCAGCATCAACGATTACGAATTGAAGGTCCTTATGACGCAAACTGATGACGCTCTTTCTATTGCCGAATCCGTGCTGTTGGCTCCGGCCAATCTGCACACCCCGCAACTGGCGTCACTGCTGAATGGCAAACTGACCGGGCAGGCGGATTACGCCGATATCTATTTTCAGCACAGCCGTCATGAGGCCTGGGTGCTGGAAGATGGCATTGTTCGTGATGCCAGTTTCAATACCGAGCGCGGCGCCGGTGTGCGTATCGTGCAGGGCGACAAGACCGGCTTTGCTTACAGCGATGACATCACCCTGGTGGCATTGCAGCAGGCCAGTGGCGCTGCGCGGGCGATTACCCGGCAAGGGCAGGATCGGCAGATTCAACTGGCCAGCCGCGCGGTAACCCCCCGTTACACCGCCATCGATCCCTTGCTGGGCTGGCCGGCCCAGGAAAAGGTCGCCCTGTTACAGCGCATCGATGCCATGGCTCGCTCCCTGGATCCGGCCATTGTCGAAGTCACCGCCAGCCTCAGTGCGGAACAGGATGTGGTGATGGTGGTGGCCAGTGACGGCACCCTGGCGGCGGATGTGCGCCCGTTGATTCGCTGCAATGTGAGTGTGATTGCGGAGCGGGCAGGCCGCCGTGAGCGCGGTAGTGCCGGCGGCGGTGGCCGTGTGGCCTATGACTGGCTGTTGCAGGAAGAGCGCATCGAAACCTGGACCCGGGAGGCGGTGCGCGGTGCCTTGCTGAATCTGGAGGCCGAAGCGGCGCCGGCAGGGACCATGCCGGTGGTGCTGGGCCCCGGCTGGCCCGGCGTGTTGTTACACGAAGCAGTGGGTCATGGACTGGAAGGCGACTTCAATCGCAAGGGCACCTCCATGTTCGCCAGGAAAATGGGCGAACGGGTGGCGTCGCCACTGTGCTCGGTGGTGGATGACGGCACCCTGATGGATCGCCGGGGTTCCCTGAGTGTGGACGACGAAGGCACCCCTTCCGCCTGCAATACCCTGATCGAGAACGGCAAGCTGGTGGGGTACATGCAGGACAAGACCAATGCCCGCCTGATGGGGGTTGCCCCCACCGGCAATGGGCGCCGTGAATCCTATGCGCATCTGCCCATGCCACGCATGACCAATACCTACATGCTGCCGGGCGAGAGCGATCCACAGGACATTATCGCCAGCCTGAATCGTGGCATTTATGCGGTGAACTTTGCCGGCGGCCAGGTGGACATCACGTCTGGCCGTTTTGTGTTTTCTACCAGCGAAGCGTACCTGGTGGAGAAGGGCAAGATTGTCTGTCCGGTAAAAGGCGCCACCCTGATTGGCAGCGGTGCGGAAGTCATGCGCGGCATTTCCATGGTGGGTAATGATCTGGCGCTGGATTCGGGTATCGGCGTGTGTGGCAAGGATGGCCAATCCGTGCCGGTGGGCGTGGGCCAGCCGACCCTGCGCGTGGATGCGCTCACCGTGGGAGGCACCGCCTGATGTCCCAGGTTCTGGATATTCTCTCGCGTATGCGTCTGTTTGCCGGCCTCAGTGATGAGGAGTTGGC
>NZ_LWFX01001270.1:0-2722 GCF_001635175.1 Alcanivorax sp. HI0083
GGAGCTGGAATGTGGCCGCACGCTGCCGACCTATGATCTGGTTTATGAAACCTACGGCACCCTGAACCGCGACGCATCCAACGCGGTGCTGATCTGCCATGCCCTGTCCGGCCACCATCACGCCGCCGGCTATCACCGGCCGGACGACAAACGCCCGGGCTGGTGGGACACCTGCATCGGCCCCGGCAAGGTCATCGACACGGACCGCTTCTTCGTGGTCAGCCTGAACAACCTGGGCGGCTGCCACGGCTCTACCGGCCCGGCGTCCATCAATCCGGAGACCGGCCAGCCCTGGGGCCCGGACTTTCCCATGATGACGGTGAAGGACTGGGTAAACAGCCAGGCACGATTGGCCGATGTGCTCGGCATTCAACGCTGGGCCGCGGTCATCGGCGGCAGCATGGGGGGCATGCAAGCCCTGCAGTGGTCCATCGATTACCCGGAACGCCTCAGCCATGCAGTGGTCATCGCCGCTGCGCCGAAGCTCTCTGCCCAGAACATCGCCTTTAATGAAGTGGCGCGACAGTCGATTCTGACCGACCCGAACTTCCACGGGGGGCGTTATTACCTGCATGATACCTACCCGCGCCAAGGGCTGATTCTGGCGCGCATGGTCGGCCACATCACCTACCTGAGTGACGACGCCATGCGCATGAAGTTCGGCCGCGACCTGCGCGCCGGGCGCTTCCATTTCGGTTTTGATGTGGAGTTTCAGGTGGAATCCTACCTGCGCCATCAGGGCGAAGTATTTTCACGCAATTTCGACGCCAACACCTACCTGCTGATGACCAAGGCGCTGGACTATTTCGACCCGGCCCGGGAATTCGACCACTCCCTGGAGCAGGCGCTCGCCAAACCCAGCTGCAACTTCCTGGTCATGTCGTTCACCTCGGACTGGCGCTTCGCCCCGGAACGCAGTCGGGAAATCGTCAACGGCCTGGTCCACGCCGGCCGCAATGTGAGTTACGCTGAAATCGACACGCCCAAGGGCCACGACGCCTTCCTGCTGGATATCCCCGAGTACACCAAATTGTTCGGTGCCTACATGCACAGGGTCGCCAACGAGGTGGAAAACAGCGCCAACGAAACCGAAAGCCGGACGGAAAATGCGGGGGCCAGTGCCGATGCGTGATGACCTTCAGCTAATCAGTGACTGGATTCCCCACAACGCAACCCTGCTGGACCTGGGTTGCGGCGACGGCACCCTGCTGGCCCACCTGAAAGCGCACAAGCAAACCGCCGGCTATGGCCTGGAAATCAACCAGGACAACCTGGCCGCCTGTTTTGAAAAGGGCGTGAATGTTCTGGAGCAGGATCTGGATGGCGGCCTGGGCAACTTCCAGGATCACCGCTTTGATTACGTGGTGATGACCCAGGCACTGCAAGCGGTGCTGCGCCCGGACCAGATCCTCAACGAAATGGTCCGCGTGGGTCGCGAAGCGATTATCACTTTCCCCAACTTCGGCCACTGGAAAGTCCGCGCTTACCTGGGCCTGAAAGGGCGCATGCCGGTGTCGTCCGCGCTGCCCTACGAGTGGTACAACACCCCGAACATTCACCTGTGCACCGTGCAGGATTTTGAAACCCACTGCCGAAAGCACGGCATTCGCATCCTCGAACGCCAGGTGATTAACCGTAATCACCGCACCAGCGTGCTCAGCAAATGGTGGCCAAACCTGTTCGGAGAAATCGCCATTTATCGGGTGAAGGGCTAAGCAGCTACGAGCTACGAGCTACGAGCTACGAGCTACGAGCTACGAGCTACGAGCTACGAGCTACGAGCTACGAGCTACGAGCTACGAGCTACGACGTTAGACAGTGTGGAACTCGCGATCCAGGTTCCCGCTCTTTTATCTTTTTCTCGTGGCTCGCGGCTAGACGCTAGCAGCTAACGACGTCAGGAGTTCCCCATGGAAAAAATCGTACTCGCCTCCGGCAATGCCAAGAAACTCGCTGAAATGCAGCACCTGCTGGCGCCGCTGAATATTGAAGTGGTCGCCCAGAGTGAATTCGATGTGCCGGAAGCCGAAGAAACCGGCAGCACCTTTGTGGAAAACGCCATCATCAAGGCCCGCAATGCCTGCAAGCACACCGGCCTGCCTGCCATCGCCGACGATTCCGGGCTCGAGGTCGCCGCGCTGAACGGCAGCCCCGGCATTTTCTCTGCCCGCTTTTCCGGGGTCGGCGCCACCGACGCCAAAAACAACGCCCTGCTGGTAGAGATGCTCACCGAGATTCCGGAAGAGGCTCGCCAGGCCCGCTACGTGGCACTGATTGTATTGATGCATCACGAAGACGACGCCACCCCGTTAATCTGCCAGGGCAACTGGAACGGTCGCATCGTGCTGGAACCCCAGGGCGAGCAAGGCTTTGGCTACGATCCCCATTTCTTTGTGGAAGAAAAAGGCTGCACCGCCGCGCAGTTGCCCGCGGAGGAAAAAAATGCCATCAGCCACCGGGGCAAGGCCATGGGCATGTTGATTGAAGCACTGAAAGCCTAGCCGGTCGCCTGGGAACCTTCACCGCACCTCCGCTCCTCTCTGATAAGGTCAGGGTTTACCGTCAGCAAGGAGCCGCTTCGGTGCCAACCCCACGTCGCCCTTATCCACAGCATTACCTCTGCCTTGCCCTGCTACTGCCTGCCGCCCTGAGCGAGGCCAACCCGCTACACGGCAGCCTGCAGACGCAATGGCACAGCCGCTATGTGAGCGAAGGCCGCGAC
>NZ_LWFX01001271.1:0-3731 GCF_001635175.1 Alcanivorax sp. HI0083
ATCTGTCATGGCTCTGGTTGTATCTCCTAGAGAGAGGTGGTGTCTTGTTGCTTGGGGTTTTTCTTCTGTTGTCGTTCTTGGTGTTTTTTTATCAAATTCCATAGCTTTTTTAGATGGTGTTGTTCCTTCCAGCTGGGAGAGAGTCAGGGATTTTTGCGGGCAGATTTTTATGTTCTCTATTCTTTCTTCTCTTTTTAGTGAGGATATACGTCTTGTGCGATTTTTGATTTCCGGACTGTATGCCGGTCTTTTTTTTACCACGATGTTGTTTTTTTTGTTGTGGTTTTCTTTAGATGACCCGGCCCAGTATGACTGGATATGGGGTGTTATCAATTTCGTTAATATTAGGCATCTTGGTATGTTTGTTAGCGCGATGCTATTTATTTCCTTGTGGGGGTGCTTTTATTCCTGTGGTGCTTTTAGGGTTGCATCAATGCTTGGTTACTCCATTTCTTTTTTCTTTGTAGTGTGGTCAGGTGGGCGGGCTGCAATTTTGTCTACGATTTTGGCTCTTTTATTTGTTGCTATTCTGACGATGTGGAGGCAGTGGAAAATTTGGCTGTGTGTTGTTCTGGCTTCCATTCTTAGCGTATGGATTTCCACTGTTTTTTTTGTTGATAACTCATCTATGGGTATTGGGAGATTTTTTCTCTATGAGCGAGGAGGCGGAGGGCTGGAGAAGGTGAGCTCTGGACGGTGGAGTGTGTGGCTACACGCTGTATCTTTGATTGCAGACAGGCCAATATGGGGGTGGGGTGGAGACATATATAGCGTTGTGAAAATTCGACCAGAGTTGTCACAAGTCCATAATGGTTTTTTGCAAGTGCCATTGGAGTGGGGGCTTCTTGTCGGCTCGATATTTTGGTGCGGGGTTATTCTCCTGATGGGAAGGGGCGTTTATTTCCTCTTTATGAAGAGGCGATACAGTGAAAAAAACTTGGTGCTCGGTGTCGGTTTAGGAGGGGTTATGCTTGTGCACTGTATGTTTGATGGGGTGGTATATCATGGCACTCCCTTTGCTATTTTTATGTTCTCTCTTGCGCTTGTTTTTTCAGTGACAACAAAGCCCACAGTAGAGACTTTGGCTCACAACGGACCTATCATAAAAGGAAAGTTAAAGTGACGTAGTCACGCCGCGGGCAGGGATAAAATTTGCCGCGTGTCACTGTTTAGAAGAAGTGCCGCGTTAGGTATCGGATTTCAGGCGCTCAGCGACCACAGGCACGGCGGTAAAGTCGAAGGGAAACCATAATTAAGAAAATTTCGGGAATCTGAGCTGGTTTTAACTTTGCAACCGCAGCGACAAATCCGTCGCCTGAACATGCTTGGTTAATGCTCCGGACGATAAATACCAGTGCCGGCTGCTCGGTAGGTTGGTGGCATTGTCCACTGTCAGATTCCCAGACACCTCCAGCGCAGATTCAATGGCGATTTTAGCTGCTTCCTTCAGCATCTCCACACTGAAGTTATCCAGCATAATTTGATCCGGCGTCAGCCCAGCCGCTTCCTCCAGTTCTGCCAGTGTCTCCACTTCCACAATGATTTTCTTGTCCGGCGCCAGTGCCCGTGCGCGCTCAATGGCGGCGGTGATGCCGCCGCAGGCGGTGACGTGGTTTTCCTTGATCAGGAAGGCGTCGTAGAGGCCGATGCGGTGGTTTTGGCAGCCGCCGCAGAGGACCGCGTATTTCTGGCCGGCGCGCAGGCCGGGCAGGGTTTTCCGGGTGTCGAGGATGGTGACCTGGCTGTCGGCCACGGCATCCGCGTAGCGGCGGGCGGTGGTGGCGGTGCCCATCAGGGTTTGCAGGAAATTGAGGGCAGTGCGCTCGCCAGTGAGAATCTTGCGGGTGTTGCCGCGCAGGGTGCACAAAGTGGTTTCGGCTGGGAGACGGTCGCCATCCTGGACATGCCATTCAACGTCCACGCCGCCCAACTGCCGGAAGACTTCGTCGGCCCAGGGCGTGCCACACATGACGGTGTCTTCGCGGGTAATGATGGTGGCCGTGCTGCGACTGTCCGCGTCGATGAGCTGGGCGGTGATATCGCCATCGCGGATATCTTCTTCCAGAGCAAAGGTCACATTGCGCTGAATGTCGTTGCGGACGTAGTCAGGGAGGGAGATGGTCATGCTGGGATGGGTCCTACAAGGTGTGTTTGTGCACTGTAGGAGCTTGCTTGCAAGCGAAGCTGGGCAATTGACGATACCCTGGGTTCGCTTGCAAGCAAGCTCCTACAAATATTCAGTCCGGGCGGCGGTTGGCGAAGAACTCTCGGCTTAGCCGAACCACAATGGGGGACAATAATAACAGAGCGATCAGGTTTGGCACGGCCATCAGGATATTCATGATGTCGGCCAGTGCCCAGACGAAGTTCAGGCTGACTATGGCCCCTAACGGCACGGCCAGTACCCAGACGACCCGGAATGGCATGATCGCCTTGTTGCCGAACAGGAACTGGGTGCAGCGCTCGCTGTACAGGCTCCAGCCCAGCAAGGTAGTAAAGGCAAACACGGCCAGGCTGCAGGCCACAATGATGTTGCCGACACCGCCGAAGGTGGATGAAAACGCCATGGCGGAAAGGGGGGCGCCTTTGACGCCGCTGTCCCACACGCCGGTGGATACAATCGCCAGGCCGGTAACGGAGCAGACAATAATGGTGTCGATAAAGGTGCCGAGCATGGCGATGGAGCCCTGTCGGGCGGGATGGTCCGTGTTGGCGGAGGCGTGGGCGATGGGGGCGCTGCCCAGGCCAGCTTCGTTGGAGAAGATCCCCCGGGCCATACCGAAGCGGATGGCTTCTTTCACCAGTGCCCCGGCAAAACCACCGGCGGCGGCGGTGCCGCTGAAGGCCCCTTCAAAACACAGGGCCAGAGCATCGGGAATGGCGCTGGCGTGATCCGCCAGAACCACCAGGCCTGCCAGCAGATAGGCTAGTGCCATAAAGGGCACAATAAAGGTCGCCACGGTGGCGATCCGTTTCATGCCGCCCAGCACCACCATGCCCACCAGGACCGCCAGAGTGACGCCGGTGATCCAGGGTGGCAGACCAAAGCTGTCATTGAGTCCGTGAGCCACGGAGTTGGCCTGGACGCTGTTACCAATCCCGAAGCCGGCAATCATGCCGAAGACGGCAAAGGCGATGGCCAGCCAGTGCCAGTTCTTGCCCAGGCCGTTTTTGATGTAATACATGGGGCCGCCCACGTATTGCCCGGCGGCATCTTTTTCCCGGAAATGAACGGCGAGGACCGCTTCTGCGTATTTGGTGGCCATGCCTACCAGGGCGATCAGCCACATCCAGACCAGGGCACCAGGGCCACCGGAGTGAATGGCGGTGGCTACGCCGACAATATTACCGGTACCAATGGTGGCAGACAGCGACGTGGCGAGGGCGGCGCCGGCACCGATGGTGCCCACCCCGCGCTGCGGCCCCAGCATTTGCCGAAAGCCAAAACCCAGCTGGCGTAAGGGCAGGAAGCCGAGAATAAGGGTCAGGTAAATGCCTGTGCCAGCGATGAGAATCAGCGCCGGCCATCCCCACAGAAGACCGCTAATCTGTTTGAGTATGGTTACCGTCTGTTCCATGGCTATCGTCCAATGCCCCGAAAGGCCTTAGGCTAGGGGAATTTCCGGGGTAGGGAAAGTGGGGCGTTTTGTTTGTGAGTGCTCGCACACTATTCTGTCAGTGCCAACTAGTTCAAAATTCTTACCCTTGATGCATGATAGCGTATTAAAGTA
>NZ_LWFX01001272.1:0-1877 GCF_001635175.1 Alcanivorax sp. HI0083
CAAACGGAGCCCCCTATCACTGCTATTCTCAAAAAAAATGCCCTAACCGTTGCGGGTTAAGGCATTTCTTTTTTGTTTCTGAAGCTGAGTTATTCTGGCGAGCCCAGCCTTATCCCCACCGCCACGAAAGTCTCAAGCCCCGAAGTGCCATCCCCTTCGTCGAGGCCGCCACCACCTGAGGTAATAACGTTGCCATCAGAAGAGAGGCTAAACGACTCAGAATCACCGTCACTCCAGGTCACATTGAGAGTCTGGCCACTCACAGACCAGGAACCGCCGCCGGTTTCATTGTCATTCCAGGTATCAACATAGTGGTCACAGCTGAAATTCTCACCTTCACCGCTACACTGATTGGCATCCAGACTGATGAACCGGCCCTGCTCACTGAACGTTTCGCTGAGGGAACCGTCACCGTTGAACGTCAGATCGGCAATTCCGCCGAAACGTTCCAAATTGGCACCGCCACCGTCATCCAGCTCGATGATGCCGCCAGAGAAGTACAATTTATAGGTCGCTCCACTCACGATATCGGCCAAATCTGCCACCTCACCGCTCGCCGCCTCAAGGGCGGCAATACGCTGATTATTATCGTTGATGGCCGTGATCAGGGCCTGAAAGTTGGCATCGACACCAGCCGCGGTAGCCGCCTGGCCGGACAGCGGGGCGGTGTAGCCAGTCACATCACCGGCCATGGCATTGGCGCTCAATACCGCTGCGGTGAGGCCTGTCAGAATTACTTTTTTCATGTCTCTTACCCTCATTAGGTTTTGTGCTTTTACCAACGGCCTCACTGCCAGTTGGCTTCATCCCAGTTGAACTCATTCCAGACGGCGGGCGCGGGGCCTCCACAGGCCGTGGCATTTGGATCCGGATTACAGGGGTCGGCGTCGTCCGGGTCAGCGGTATCGGCACCATAACCATCACCATCTGCATCGACACTTTCAGTCGCGTCATTGGGGAAGGCGTCCGCGTTATCGCCTACACCGTCCCCATCACTATCAACGGCTTCATCCGGATCATTGGGAAAGTCGTCAGCATTATCCCCGGTACCATCGCCGTCGCTGTCCAGTGTTTCGTTGGGGTCATTGGGGAATGCATCCCCATTGTCACCCACTCCATCGGCATCGCTATCCACCGTTTCAGCCGGGTCGTCCGGGAAGACATCGCTGTTATCGCCGACACCATCCTCATCGCTATCCGAGGTTTCCGTACCGTCATTGGGAAAGGCGTCGCTGTTGTCACCCACGCCGTCATTGTCGGAATCAATCGTTTCGTTGGGATCCTCGGGGAAGGCATCCCCGTTGTCGCCCACTCCGTCTTCATCCGTATCTGTGGTTTCTTCGGGGTCGTTCGGGAACACATCGCCATTGTCGCCGACACCATCGTTATCGCTATCCACGGTTTCGGTGGGGTCATTCGGAAACGCGTCCATATTATCGCCGACGCCATCTTCATCACTATCCAGTGACTCGGATGGGTCTTGTGGGAAAGCATCACCGTTATCCCCAACACCATCACCGTCGGAATCTACTGTCTCGCTGGGGTCCTGGGGAAAAGCGTCGCTGTTATCGCCAACACCGTCGCTATCACTGTCTGTGATTTCGGCCGGATCATCCGGGAAGGCATCTTCACCATCGACAACACCATCACCGTCGCGGTCCGGATTATAGGGAGCACTGTCCTGTTCATTGAGCAGGCCATCGCCATCAATATCATCATCACTGCTGTCCGGCATGCCATCCTGATCGATATCACTTTCGGTTTCTGCCGGCTCGATAACCGTGGTGGTGTTCTCGGCAGTAGACGTATCCGCGTCCACGCCGGTATCTGCCGTTTCTTCAGCCACCACACTGGCTACCTGGGATACGGTCTTGTTG
>NZ_LWFX01001273.1:0-1710 GCF_001635175.1 Alcanivorax sp. HI0083
TGTAATGATACTTCCTTTGGGCGCAAATCTCTGACGCGTTGTTGCGTGTCGTGTGCGGCATGAAAGCGAGAATAAACCATGAGTGATGATCTGGATCCGACAACCCTGAGTGTGGAAACCCTGGCTATCCGTACGGCGCAATTGCGCACGGATGAAATGGCGCATTCGGATCCGATTTTCATGACCTCCAGCTTCGTGTACGAAAACGCGGCGCAAGCGGCGGCCCGGTTTAGCGGTGAAGAGCCAGGCAATATTTATTCCCGCTTTACCAATCCTACGGTGCGCGCATTCGAGCAACGCCTGGCGGCACTGGAAGGCGGTGAGGCCTGTGTGGCTTTCGCCTCCGGCATGGCGGCGATTAGCGGCACGTTTTTCGCTCTGCTGGCACCAGGCGACCACATCGTCAGCTCGCGCAGCGTTTTCGGCACCACCAACGTGATCTACGACCGTTACCTGAAGAAATTTGGTATCGATACCACGCTGGTGGACATGAGCGATCTTTCCCAGTGGGAAGAGGCGATTCGTCCGGAAACGAAAATGTTGTTTCTGGAAACGCCGTCGAATCCACTGGCGGAAGTCGGTGACATTGCCGCCCTGGCCAAGCTCGCCCATGACAACGGGGCGTTGCTGGTGGTGGATAACTGTTTCTGCACGCCGGCCCTGCAAAAACCTATCGAGCTGGGTGCTGACCTGATTATCCACAGCGCGACCAAATATCTGGACGGGCAGGGGCGTTGCCTCGGTGGTGCCGTGGTCGGCCCGAAAGAGCCCATGAATGATATTCTCGGGTTCGTTCGTTCTGCTGGTTCTTGTATGAGCCCGTTCAATGCCTGGGTCTTTATCAAGGGCCTGGAAACCTTGAGTCTGCGCATGAAGGCGCAAAGCGAGCGGGCCATGGTGTTGGCTGAATGGCTGGAAGCACAACCGGGGATTGCCCGGGTGCATTATGCCGGGCTGAAAAGTCACCCGCAGCATGAACTGGCGGGCAAGCAGCAGTCTGCCTATGGCGCAGTCATGTCCATTGAAGTGGAAGATGCTGCCGGTAATCGTGATCGTCAGGCAGCCTGGCGCTTTATTGATGCCACTCGCCTGATTTCCATTACCGCCAACCTGGGTGATGTTAAAACAACCGTGACTCACCCGGCGACCACGACCCATGGGCGAGTCAACGAAGAAGAAAAGCAGCGAGCAGGGGTGACGGAAAATCTGATTCGTCTGGCCATTGGCCTGGAGGGAGTAGAGGACCTGAAAGCAGACCTGAACCGCGGCCTGAAGGCGCTGGCCAGCGCTTGACCCCGCCTCGCTGCCCGAATTTGCAACCAATGCATAAAGGGGACGCATGCAGGCACTGGATAAAGCCCTGGCCCAGGTAGGCCGAGTTGTCCTGGGCAAAGAAGAACAACTGAAGCTGGCGCTTACCTGTATGTTGGCCAACGGCCACTTGCTGATCGAAGACCTGCCGGGCATGGGCAAAACCACTTTGGCCCATGCACTGGCGAGGGTGTTCCAGCTGGATTACCGGCGGGTGCAGTTCACCAGCGATATGCTGCCGGCGGATATCCTGGGTGTGTCCGTATTCGACCCCAACACCCAGCAATTTTCCCTCCGCGAAGGTCCGGTGTTCACCCAGTTGCTGCTGGCCGATGAAATCAACCGCGCCACGCCGAAAACCCAGAGTGCCTTGCTGGAAGCCATGGAAGAGCGGCAGGT
>NZ_LWFX01001274.1:0-2973 GCF_001635175.1 Alcanivorax sp. HI0083
GAAACCATGACCGCCCTGCCCATCGGCCAGGCGCGCACCCTGCGCGAAGGCCAGCACGTGGCCATACTGGCCTTTGGGGCACTGGTGCCAGCCGCGCTTGAAGCCGCCGACGCGCTCAATGCCACCGTGCTGGACATGCGCTGGGTGAAACCCCTGGACCGGGATGCCATTCTCCACGCCGCCGCGCAGCACACCTTGCTGGTCACCGCAGAAGACCATCAGCAGATGGGGGGCGCAGGCTCGGCCGTGAATGAACTGCTGCACGAGGCAGGCGTAGTGCTGGATGTACTGAACCTGGCCCTGCCGGATCACTTCATTCATCACGGCAAGCGGGATGTGTTACTGGCCGAAGCGGGCCTGGATGCAGAGGGCATTGAGCAACAGATCCGCAAACGCCTGAACCGCCAACAGACCCTTCGTGAAGCCCGGGAGCGCTAGCTCCGCCCCGGCAAAGTCACGGGAAAGCAACAACTGAAAGGGGAGCGATCATCGCTCCCCTTCGTCGTTCTTGCGCTCCTTGACCAAGCGCACCGCAGGCGGCGCCTGGTAAATTCGCCAGTCATCCCGTCCGCCTTGTTTGGCCAGATAGAGGGCCCGGTCCGCAGCCTCCAGCAAGTCTCCGGCACTGTGCCGGTCGCCGGGAATCATCGTGGCCACGCCAACACTGACCGTCACTTCGTTCATTTGCGGATTATCCGCATGGGGGATGGCCAGTGAGCGCACGGAACGACATAGCCGGGACGCCAGCTGCTGCGCCTCCACTTCATCGGTTTCCGGGTACAACAGCACGAACTCCTCCCCACCAAAGCGAGCCACCAGATCCCCCCCGCGGCGGCTGTAGCGATGGAATTCCGCTGACAGCTTCTGTAGGCAAAGATCGCCTTGCAGGTGTCCGTAGTGGTCGTTGTAGGCCTTGAAGCGGTCCACATCCACCAACATTACGCTCAGCGGCTGTCCGCTGCGTTTGCAACGCCGCCACTCCCGGTCGAAGGCTTCATCGAAAAAGCGCCGATTGGCCAGCCCCGTGAGGCTGTCTTCCCGGCTGAGCCGGTGCAGACGTTCTGCCAATGCCTGGGTACGACGTTGCTGGCGTTGTAGCTGGCGCTGGTTGAAAAAAAGCAGCCGATCACGCACTTCCGAGGAATAGCACAGGAACATCCCCAGCAAACTGATCCCGGTATAGGTACGGTGGAGCACCTGCCAGTCCAGCCCCTGGCCCAGCTTTTCAGCAATCAGTGCCCCCACCAGGCCACCGCCCCAACCTGCCAGCACAGCCACGGTAAAGCGCAACCCGACCATGGCATAGATGATGACCAGTGCATAAATAACAGACACATGAGCCAACTGAATGGCGCCGCTGTCGCGCATGAAGCCGGGAATGGCCACGGACAGCGCCACGGCAAGAAAGCTGCCGACACCGGCATAGAGAGGGAAAAAACGATCCAGCGCGCGCACCTGTGCGAGCAAGCCCGCCACCAGCACAATGATCCCCACCCAGATATAGGTGGACAACCACCAGCCACGAATCTGCTCCGGCGCCAACGCATAAATGCCGGTGATCAGCAGCATGTAGAGCAACAGGATATAGAAGGCATTGACCCGGAAGCTTTCCACCGCCTCCTGGCACTGATAGTCCCGGTACTCCCCTTCCAGGCGCCGGGGGAAGCGCAACCAGCGCACTCCTGGCACCACCACCCGTCGTGAGCGCGGGTCCGTGTCTGACATTGCAAGTCCTTTGCGAATGAATCTTCCTGCAGGTTAAAAGTTAACCTTCAGGAGCGCCATTCCTTTGGCTCCAGCGGTAGTGACAAAACGATATCAGGTAAATATGGCAGGAAATTGCCAGATCAGTAATTGCACCACGACCGCGGCATAAACCCCTGCCAGCAAGTCATCGACCATGATTCCCAGGCCTCCGGCCACCCGCCGGTCCAGCCAGCCAATAGGCCAGGGCTTGATAATGTCGAACACCCGGAACGCCACAAACCCGGCCAGCGCCCCCCAGGGGGTGATCGGTACGGCAATCATGGTGATCAGCAGGCCCGCGATTTCATCCCAGACAATGCCCGGGTGATCATGCACATGCATATCATCGGAGGTCTTCCCGCACAGGTAGGGCCCCACAGCGATTACCGCTGCAGTCACCGCCAGATACCCCCACAGGGGCAGCTGGGCACACAACCACCAGATCGGCATGGCCGCCACCGTACCAAAGGTACCCGGCGCAATAGGCGCCAGCCCGGACCCGAAGCCGAAGGCCAGGAAGTGCACCGGGTTACGCATACTGGGGCGTTGAAATTCCATGTTATTCCTCGCGGGCTCGGTGTCGGCAATCTCTTTGGATTTTGTAGGGTTTAGCGTGCAGCCATGTTGCGTCTTGCTTGCAGGCGTCTCTTGTCAAAAATGCTGCCAGCCAGTAACGGTCAGAGTACGCACCGCCCCATCGCGCTGGCGTAAACGCATACCGGGTTGCGCCTCGATTCGACCCAGGCAATAACTGCCTTGCGGAACCGGCTTTGATGGCGGCAAGGTAAACAATAGCAGATAGTCATCACCGCCCTGCAGCTGCAAGGCCCTCTGCTTATCGGCGCTGCACCCGGCCAGCACGGATGGATCGTCCGGCAGCGCCGCCTCGTCCAGACAGGCACCCAGCTCACCCGACGCCTGCAGGATATGGTTCAGATCCGCCAGCACACCGTCAGAAATATCGATGCAGGCACTGGCCTGACCACGTAGCGCCATACCCAGCTCCCACTGCGGACGGGGCCGACGGAAATGGCCCACGGCAGGGCCGTGACGCTGCCCGGCCTGCCACTGCTCCAGCCCAAGCAAGCCGGCCCCCGTCACGCCGCCTACACAGATCTGATCCCCCGCACGGGCACCATCACGACGCAACGCCAGCCCCGGAGGCACGGCCCCGGTAGCCTGGATCGAGACCGACAGGGGACCACGGGTGATATCCCCTCCAACCAG
>NZ_LWFX01001275.1:0-4949 GCF_001635175.1 Alcanivorax sp. HI0083
GAGATATGTCCATCCATCGAAAAAGCGCAACAACGAGTGCGGGCCAGCCTGAATGACCCGAAGGGCGTGGCCTGAAGCGCACATCTGCTGCGCCTTGCCTCTCGGAAAGGGAGCCACCCTGACCATCAAGACAAGACGCAACAGCTGCACGCTTCAGGCCACGCTGAGCATGCAAGGAGTTTTTCAGAGGTTCCCTAGCACCTTTCCTGTCTTTGCAGTCGAGGCCGTGATTCGTATGCGGTTCGGCTGCAGGGCATGCTGCTACGGCAGCCTCATCAGCCGGCCGACCAATGCTGGCAATGCCGTTTCCACGCGTAAGATTCTTGCTCCGAAACGGTGACAGGCAAATCCCTGTCGCTGCAGCATATCCACTTCATAATCCGTCCAGCCTCCCTCCGGGCCCACGGCCAGTGTGACTGGCTCGCTCAGGTCACAGGGAAGGGTGGGGTAATCATCCCCTGGGTGAGCAAGGATGCGCTGGCCACTACCGGCCCATTTACCCAGTGAATCTTCCACAAAGGGTTTAAAGCGGGGGGCCAGAATCAGCTCTGGCAACCGGGTATCTCGTGCCTGCTCCAGCCCGAGGATCATCTTCTCGCGCAACAGGTCGGCTTTCAGGTTGGGGGTTTGCCAGTAGCTCTTGTCCACCTTCCAGCTGTTGATCAGCACAATGCGTTTAATGCCGAGGCTGGTGGCATCAATGAGAATGCGTTTGAGCATTTTGGGCCGGGGCAGGGCCATCAACAAGGAAAGCGGCAAGGGGGGCATTGGTTGAGATTCTGGTTTAAATTCAACCAATACTTCATTGTTTTTTATTGACTTTATAGTGGCAAAGCCTGTGCTTTCGCCCAACAGTCCGGCTCGACATTGCTGCCCCTCGGCCAGCTTGAGCACCGTGCGCACATGATCACATTGGCGGGCATTCAGGCGCCAGAGGGCGTCGTACAGGTGTTGGTCTGGATGCAGCAGCAGCAAATTCATGGCGCGAATTATGGCACACCGTGTGGCGCGTCAGAACAAGCGTTTAGGACGGCGAGGGGCTGCGTTGTGAACAGGCCGGTTGACGATCTGTTGACGCAAATCACTGTTTCCTTGGCTATTATAGCCCTTTGCCCGGCGCCACTGGATTGCTAGAGTGTGCCGCCTGATCACCCGTTCCATTAACTGTTCAGTTTGGAGAATTTCATGCAGTTTCAGGGTACTGACCAATATGTGGCCACAGATGACCTGAAAATGGCCGTGAACGCAGCCATTGCCCTCAAGCGCCCGCTGCTTATCAAGGGCGAGCCCGGCACCGGCAAAACGCTGCTGGCCGAACAGGTCGCTGAATCCCTGGGCCTGCCACTGCTGTCGTGGAACGTGAAGTCCACCACCAAGGCACAGCAGGGCCTGTATGAATACGATGCAGTATCGCGCCTGCGTGATTCCCAGCTCGGCGCCGAAGGGGTCGAGGATGTGTCCAACTACCTGAAGAAGGGCAAGCTCTGGGAAGCCTTTACCCATGAAGGTCAGGTGGTCCTGCTGATCGACGAGGTCGACAAGGCCGATATCGAATTCCCCAACGATCTGCTCCAGGAGCTGGATCGGATGGAGTTCTTTGTTTATGAAACCGGCGAACTGATCAAGGCAGAACAGCGCCCGATCGTGATCATTACCTCCAACAATGAGAAAGAGCTGCCGGACGCCTTCCTGCGCCGCTGCTTCTTCCATTACATCAACTTCCCCGATGCGGCGACCATGCAGGCCATCGTGGATGTGCATTTCCCCGAGATCAAAAAGAACCTGGTGAGTGAAGCGCTGGAAATCTTCTTTGATCTGCGCAAGGTGCCGGGCCTGAAGAAGAAACCCTCCACCAGCGAGCTGATCGACTGGCTCAAGCTGTTGATGGCCGACGATATTCCGGAAGATATCCTGCGTAGCCGTGACACCAAGAGCGCGATTCCGCCCCTGTACGGCGCGTTGCTCAAGAACGAATCGGATGTACAGCTCCTCGAGCGTCTGGCGTTCATGAATCGCCGCGAAAGCTAACCGGTCCACGGGCAGACTATGCTTATTGGTTTTTTCGAAAATCTGCGTCGCTACCGGGTGCCTGTCACCCTGCGCGAGCTGCTGGATTTATTCGATGCGCTGCATGCGCATGTGGCGTTTGGCTCCATTGAGGATTTCTACCTCCTGAGCCGGGCGGTCATGGTGAAAGACGAAAAGTACTATGACCGCTTTGATCAGGCGTTTGCCAACTACTTTGAAGGCCTGGAAAACCTGGAGCCGGACTGGCTCAGCAAGGTGATCCCCGATGAGTGGCTACGCAAAGAGCTGGAAAAGAACCTGAGCCCGGAGGAATTCGAGAAGCTCAAGGGGCTCGGCAGCCTGGAAAAAATCATGGACGAGCTGCGCAAGCGGCTTGAAGAGCAGGAAAAACGTCACCAGGGCGGCAACAAGTGGGTTGGCACCGGCGGCACCAGCCCGTTCGGTGGTTACGGCGAAAACCCCGAAGGGGTTCGCATGACTGGCCCTTCACGGAACAAGAAAGCCGTGAAAGTCTGGGAGAAACGGGAGTTCCGCAATCTGGATGATTCCGTGGAGCTGGGCACCCGCAACATCAAGCTGGCCATGCGTCGTCTACGCAAGTTTGCCCGCACCGGTCGCGATGAAGAGCTGGACATGGACGACACCATTTCGTCCACCGCCCGTAACGCCGGGCTGCTCGACATCAAGATGCGCCCGGAAAAGGAAAACCGCGTCAAAGTGCTGATCTTCTTTGATATCGGTGGTTCCATGGACCCCTATGTGAAGCTGTGCGAAGAGCTGTTCTCCGCTGCCCGCGCAGAGTTCAAGCACATGGAGTATTTCTACTTCCACAACTTCATCTATGAGTACGTCTGGAAAGATAATCGCCGTCGCTGGGACGAGAAAATCTCCACCTGGGACGTGCTGCACAAGTATGGCAGCGACTACAAGGTGATCTTTGTGGGTGACGCGGCCATGAGCCCCTACGAGGTCAACTCGGTGGGCGGTAGCGTGGAACACTGGAACGAAGAGCCTGGCGCTGTCTGGTTTCAGCGAGTCACCGACACCTATGAGAAAGTAGTGTGGCTGAACCCGGAACCGGAACGCGCCTGGCAGATGACCACCTCCACCCAGTGGATCAAACAGCTCTGCGAACACCATATGTTCCCGCTGACCATTGAAGGGCTTGAGAAAGCAATGCGCCAGCTGAGCAAATAAACAGAGCGGAGGCGCCCCGGGATGGCGCAAGGCCAGCCCGGGCATCCTTGCTGACGCGACCTCGCGGTTCTTGGCAATTCAATGCAGCTAGTTTCATTCCGCCCGTCAATTTTTTACCTTTTATGCACCAATAAACAGCACGTTTAGTGGTTGCCACCCCAACAGTTCCGTATCCTGCGCGCCTTCCACGCGTCGCCAGACCGAATTTACCCCGCTCACAAGGCTGGGCAGAGGAAAGGGCGATGCCACTTTGAGCGCCCACCGTGATCCGGTGGACCTTCAGGAGATCTTCATGTCCAGGGTGAAAACCACCGCCTGGATGACTGCTTTCAGCCTTGCCGCACTGACCAGCGCCGCCCATGGGGACAACACCCAGGCTGAAATCCGTCGTCTGCAATCCGAGCTCGACCAGCTCAAATCCCGTCTCGGCGATGAGGCCGACTCGTCCTCATTGAATTGGCCGCCGCTCACCGTATTCGGCAGCGTCAGCGTTGACGCCATCTATGATGACAAGGATGCCGGCTTCGACGAACTACTGATTCCCAGCACGATTCCCGGTGGCGACACGGATCAGCAGAATTTCGTCATGAGTGCCAAGAACAGCCGCTTTGGCTTTCAGGTGGGAGAGGATAGCGGCCCGCACATGGTCTTTGCCATGGACCTGTTCGGCAGCCTGGACCGGTATGAGCTGCGTATCCGCGATTTTTATTTTGAAAACGGGCCGTTGCGTGCAGGTTACGGCTTCACCGCCTTGCTGGATGGCGCTGCCTGGCCGCTCACGCTGGATGCTCAGGGCCCCAATAGTGCCATCTTTGCGCGTCAAACCGGTGTGCGCTGGCAGGGAGAGCGCTTGACCCTGGCCCTGGAAGATCCGAACAGTGAAGTCTACGATCCCACCAACGCGACCAGCGCTGCGGGTCGCAGACCCGATGCCATCGCTACCTGGAAACAGGGCTTGCCCGCCGGGCACATCAAGCTGGGTGTGGTGAACCGTGAAATCGGTGTGGAATTCGCGGATGGCGACCAGCAATTTGCCAGCGCAACGGGTGGCGTGGCCAGTGCCGCCATCAACGTTAGCGACAACGTCAAACTGCTTGCCAATGGCAGTTACGGTCAGGGCATGGCGCATTACTACAATGACCTGTCCGGCTTTGGCGACAGCGGCATGGACGGCTATGTCTACGCCGGCAGGGATCTGCAGCCTCTGCTGGCACAAGGCGGCTATCTGGGTTCTCAGTGGCAGCTCAATCCCGCCTGGACCCTGGCCATGGTCGCCGGGGAAGTCACTATCGAGTCCGACACTGCCTTGCCGGCCGAGGCGCTGCGGCGCACCCGCTACGGGACACTGACAGCGGTACATCAATACACGCCAGCCTTGAGCTATGGTGCGGAGCTGTCATACGGATTGCGTGACAATCAGGGTGGAGACCGCAGCGAGGCGCCGCGGGTACAGTTCAATATGACGTACCGGTTTGCGCACACCAGCCGTCCGGTCGAATAAGGCACAGCAGGACTCAGGGCTGGCTCAGCCCCCGTTGGTATCCATTACCGTGTCGGTGGGATACTGAGCCACCTTGGTTTCTTCAGGGGTTCTTCCCACCAGATTTTTCTGCTTCCAGGTACCGCGTTTAAACCATACCCAGGCAACCAGCGCCGACAGAAAGGCTTGAACCGGATAGGAAATCCACACTCCGGCCACGCCCAGTTGCGTGCGCTCTGTGAGT
>NZ_LWFX01001276.1:0-5350 GCF_001635175.1 Alcanivorax sp. HI0083
GTGGGATGTGGCGCAGTGGGGCTTACCCCTGAGTCAGGTGGATATGGTGGCCACTTATCTGGGGTTCTGCGTGGTGATGCTGGGCGGCCTGCGCAAGATGGGGGTGCCGGTGACGCCGCGGGAATCCCGTGCGGTGATGCACCTGTGGAAATACGCCTGCTGGCTGATGGGCGTGGACGAAAAGTGGCTGGTGGATCGCGAGCAGGACGGCATTGTGTTGCTGCACCACACCTTGATGACCCAGAGCCAGCCGGACTGGACCAGCCAGGAGCTGGGCAAGGCCCTGGCTCAAGAACCGCTGGAGCGTCATTTCCGCCGATTTGAATCCCTGCAGCGCAAGCTTGCCTACCAGAAACATCTGAGTGTCAGCCGTTACTTTCTGAGCCGCGACAAGATGGCCCAGCTGGGGTTGCCGGAATCGGTATCGGCCTGGTACCCGCTGGCCACGCTGTTGCCGCGGTTGCTCTCGTTCAGTGGCCAGCACTATGTTCCGGGGCTGCGCCAATGGCAGCAACAAAGAGGACGTAACGCCCAACGCAAGGTGCTGGGGCAAATGTTCGGCGACGCGAAACAGGATCTTATCCGGCCGGGCGTCAATCACCCTGGCCATGCCTGAGAACGGCGGCTCAACCGATCAGCAATAAAGGAAAACAGAATGACTGAAGTGAACACGAAAACCGTTTTTATCACCGGTGCGTCCTCCGGCATTGGCTATGCCACGGCACGGTTGTTTCAGGACAAGGGCTGGAATGTGGTCGCAACCCTGCGCAAGCCGGAACAGGCCGAAGCACTGGCTGCCTTGCCTCGGGTGTTGTGCCTGCCACTGGATGTTAATGATCGGGCCAGCATTCATGCGGCGGTTGAAAAGGCCATTGCGCATTTTGGCGCTATCGATGTGCTGGTGAACAATGCGGGGTATGGCCTGATGGGCGCGTTTGAAACCCTGGACGAAGCCCAGATCATTCGTCAGTTCGATACCAATGTGTTCGGCCTGATGGAAACGTGCCGGGCCGTGTTGCCGCATTTTCGCGAACGAAAAAGCGGCGCGCTGGTGAATGTGGCCAGCATGGTTGGGCGCGTACCGTTGCCGCTTTACAGTGTTTACAACGCCAGTAAATGGGCGGTGGAAGGGTTCACCGAGGGGCTGGTGTATGAGCTGTGTCCGTTGGGTATCGGGGTGAAAATCATTGAGCCGGGGGCGGTGAATACGGCGTTCTTCGGTCGCTCGGCGGACCGGGATAACCGCACGGGCGTAAAGACCTACGATGAGTATTCCAAGGCTCAGTTCGGGGTTATGGACAAGACCGGGCCGGGTGGCTCTACCCCGGAAGATGCCGCGAAGGTGATCTACAAGGCGGCTAACGATCCCGGTAAACGTCTGCGTTATAGCGTGGGCGCGGATGCACGCATGTTGTTGCTGGCACGTTGGCTGCTGCCCGAAACATGGTTCCGCACCATGATTCGCATGAGCCTGTCGGAAAAGGCGTTCAACAGTGTCGGGAAATTGCTGTACAAGTCCTGAATCGCATATACGCTCTGGTGGCGTGTCGTGTTGCATGCAGCGTGAAGCGTGTGGCGGCCGCAGAGCGGCAAAAAAAAATGGCCGTCGGGGGGACGGCCTTAAGGGGGGAATCAACGGGCTTTTTGAGCCCGGGGGTATAACCACAGAGTGAGCGCAATGTGATTGGGTGGCTGAAGCGATTTTCTCTTCAGCGATGGAACAAGTGTAGGGGGAGTCTGCCGACCAACCCACGGGAATGGCTCGACCGGTTTGATCAGATTAATTGATCAATGGGCGAAGCAGGGAGGTTCCGGGCACGCTCCGGTAATTCGTGTTACCCAGAACGCATGGAGCCCGGGCTTTCAGATTTTGAATGAAAGCGTCAGTGGTCGGGCTCCCGGCGCGCAGCGGTTGCCCGTGTTGCGCTCTGGGTGAGGCGTGTTGTGGTTCTTGATTCAGACCAGTGACTTGCGCATGTGGTGCCGGGGCAGGCGCACGCCATCGCGTTCGGCTTCTTCCTGACCTTCACTGGTAAACCCCATGAAATGGAAAAAGTCGTGGGCCGTGAGGCTGGCGTGGGCGTTGAGTTCGGTGATGCCTTCCACCCGCGCGCCGTCTTCCAGGTGTTGGTAGAGCAGGGTGGCAATGCCCACGCGGCTGGCATCCGGGTGTACGAAGACCATGTTGATATAACCATTGACGCGATGGGCAAAACCCACCAGCGCGTCGTCCCATTCGGCGACCACGGCTTCCCCTTCACTGAGGGCGGAAATCAGGCTTTCGTGGCTTTGTGCGCGGCTCCAGGCATCCCGTTGTTGCTGGTCGTATTGGTCGGCGGTGCTGATCTGGATGGCCTCGCGGAATACGCCCAGCAGCTCACCCAGGTCCGTGCTTTCCAGTGGACGAATCTGGAAAGGCAGAAACAGAGCGAGAGGATCGTCAACCGTGTCGGGGGGATCCTGGGCGGCGTCGGCTGGAGTGGACGGTTCCGGTGTGGCCGCTGCGGCGGGCGCAGTGGGCCGGTGGGTGCGACGGAACAAGCGTTGTAGCCATTGCCCAATCATGGCTGCGTGCCTGCCGGGCTGGTGGGGGCGGATGCTTTCTCCGAGGCTTTCATCGCCTTGATCTGGGCGCGCAGGGCGTCCAGATACTGCTCTTGTTGTTCCAGCAGTTCGCGGGTGGTTTGCTGTTGAGCTTCCAGCTCGCTGGCTCGCGCTTCCAGCTCCTGTTGTTCACGCAGGCGGGCATCGCGTTGTTCTGCGCTGAGCAGATCCGCGTCACTGGTTTGCGATTGGGCCATGGCAGGGTTGGCCAGGCTGCCCAGTACGCAGAGACTAAGAGTGAAAACGATACGCACGGAGTTCCCCGAAACCCGGTGTGGAAGATAACCAGCATAGCAAAAACCGGGCGAGGGGTGCTACGAGCTACGAGCTACGAAAAATAGATAGAGGAAGTTGGGAAAGTTCCCGCTCTATTGAGGTCTGTTACGTTGCGTATGTCGACAACTGGGGGGGAGGGGCACGCCAGATGTCGGATTACGCCTTAGGCTAATGCGACCTACGATGGGTGACAAAAATACAGAAGGCCGCGTCCGTTTCCGGGCGCGGCCTCTTGGGTTAGGGCAGGCAACACGGTTTGCCCGCGTTATTGCCTGTTAGCGGGCTGCGTGTTGCATGAAGCGTGCAGCGTCTCTCGTCTACTGCATCATCTGCCGCAGCACATAATGGAGGATGCCGCCGTTTTTGTAGTACTCCACTTCCGCTGCAGTATCCAGGCGGGAAATGGCATCGACTTTTTGTTCCTTGCCATCGCGGCGGAACACCACGGTGACGGTGTCGCCCGGTTTCAGATTGTTGTCCAGATCCGGGATGTCCACCTCTTCACTACCGTCCAGGTTCAGCGTCTTGCGGTCGGTGCCTTCCGGGAATTGCAGCGGCAGCACGCCCATGCCGATCAGGTTGGAACGGTGAATCCGTTCGTAGCTCTCGGCGATCACTGCCTTGGCGCCCAGCAGGTTGGTGCCCTTGGCGGCCCAGTCGCGGCTGGAGCCGGTGCCGTATTCCTTGCCGGCGACAACTACGGTGGGAATGCCGTCTTTCTGATAACGCATGGCCGCGCCGTAGATGGAAATTTCCTCGCCTTCAGGCAGGTGCCTGGTGAAGCCGCCTTCGATGTCCGGGGTCATTTCGTTACGGATACGGATGTTGGCGAAGGTGCCGCGCATCATCACTTCGTGGTTCCCCCGGCGTGAGCCGTAGGAGTTGAAGTCGATGGGCTCCACATCGTGCCCCTGCAGGTAATGGCCGGCGGGGGAATCCGCCTTGATGGCCCCGGCCGGGGAAATGTGGTCGGTGGTGATGGAGTCACCTAACATTGCCAGGATGCGCGCGTTTTTCACCGGTTGTACATCGTCCATCTCGGCGGTGAGGCCGTCGAAGAAGGGCGGGTTCTGGATGTAGGTGGAGCTGCTGTCCCAGTCGTAGGTTTGTGAATCCGGAATGGGCAGGCTCTGCCAGATTTCATCCCCTTCGAACACGCTGGCGTATTGGCTGCGGAACATGTCGTCGTTGATTTTCACCAGCTCGGCCTGAATTTCATCGGAGCTGGGCCAGATGTCTTTCAGGTAGACCGCGTTGCCGTCCTTGTCCTTGCCGATGGGGTCGGAATCCAGGTCGATCTTCACGGTGCCGGCCAGGGCATAGGCCACCACCAGCGGCGGTGAGGCCAGCCAGTTGGTGCGCACGCTCTGGTGTACCCGGCCTTCGAAATTACGGTTACCGGACAGCACCGAGGCCACCACCAGGTCGCCGTCGGAAATGGCCTTGTCGATTTCCGGTGGCAGCGGCCCGGAGTTGCCGATGCAGGTGGTGCAGCCATAGCCCACCAAATCGAAGCCGATATCGTTTAGCGGTTTTTGCAGGCCGGTCACATCAAGGTAATCGGTGACCACCTTGGAGCCGGGGGCCAGCGAGGTCTTCACCCAAGGCTTGCGATTCATGCCTTTTTCGGCGGCTTTTTTGGCCACCAGGCCGGCGGCCAGCATAACGCTGGGGTTGGAAGTGTTGGTGCAGGAGGTAATGGCGGCAATCACCACGTCGCCGTGGCTCATGTGATGTTTCTTGCCGTCGATGACCACCGGCACATCGCCACCGCTGGGTTCGTGGTTGCCCACGGCGGTCTGACCACCTTCGCCTTCCAGCTTGCTGATTTCCTCGTCATTGAGTTTCAGCGTGTCGGTGACCACGTCGATAAAGGTGCGTTTCACCGCGGTGAGCGGCACCCGGTCCTGCGGGCGTTTGGGGCCAGCCAGGCTGGGCACCACATCGTTCAGGTCCAGCTCCAGCACGTCGGTGAATTCCGGGTCCGGGTCGCTGCTGGAGCGCCACAGGCCCTGCGCCTTGCAGTACGCTTCCACCAGCGCAATGGTGTCGTCGTCGCGGCCGGACAGTTTCATGTACTCGGTGGTGCGTTCATCGATGGGGAAGAAGCCGCAGGTGGCGCCATACTCCGGCGCCATGTTGGCGATGGTGGCGCGGTCGGCCAAGGTCAGGTCAGCCAGGCCGTCACCGAAAAATTCCACGAACTTGCCCACCACGCCCCGGCGGCGCAGCATTTCGGTGACGGTCAGCACCAGGTCAGTGGCGGTGATGCCTTCACGCAGCTTGCCGGTGATCTTGAAGCCGATCACTTCGGGAATCAGCATGGCGATGGGCTGGCCAAGCATGGCGGCTTCCGCTTCGATCCCGCCCACGCCCCAGCCCAGTACGCCCAGGCCGTTGATCATGGTGGTGTGGGAATCGGTGCCCACCAGGGTGTCCGGGTAGGCATAGGTGTTGCCGTCCTCGGATT
>NZ_LWFX01001277.1:0-3262 GCF_001635175.1 Alcanivorax sp. HI0083
TGTCTAGAGTAGCAAAAAATCCGGTAAATCTGCCGAAGGGCGTCGAAGTTAAAGTCGATGGCCAGAAAGTCGCCGTAAAAGGTGGCAAAGGCAGCCTGGAGCATGAAGTTCACGAGCTGGTAGCCGTGTCCCTGGAAGAAGGCGTAATGTCTGTTAAGCCTCACGAAGACTCCCAGAAGGCTTGGGCTTTGGCCGGGACCACCCGTGCTCTGCTGAATAATATGGTAACCGGCGTAGCCGATGGGTTTGAGCGTAAGCTTCAGCTCCTGGGTGTTGGTTACCGCGCACAGGCTCAGGGCAAGGTGCTGAACCTGACCCTCGGGTTTTCCCACCCGGTGGCTTACGAGCTGCCTGAAGGGATCACCGTAGAGACCCCGAGCCAGACTGAAATTGTCATTAAGGGCATTGATAAGCAACTGGTTGGTCAGGTTGCTGCCAATGTTCGGGCCTTCCGTCCGCCTGAGCCTTACAAGGGTAAAGGGGTGCGCTATGCTGATGAGCAAGTGCGCCGTAAGGAAGCCAAGAAGAAATAATCGTCGAGATTGATGCCATGAAAGACAAAAAAGTTGCACGTCTACGCAGGGCCAAGCGCACTCGTCTGAAGATTCGCGAGTTGGGCGAAGTTCGTCTTTGCGTACATCGTACCCCGCGTCATATTTATGCGCAGGTGATCTCTGCGGCAGGCGACCAGGTACTGGCTTCTGCCAGTACAGTGGAGAAAGATTTGCGTGCTGACGCTACCGGCAACACTGATGCAGCGACCAAAGTTGGTCAGATTATTGCTCAGCGTGCCAAAGAAGCGGGCATTGAGCGCGTAGCCTTTGACCGTTCTGGTTTTAAATATCACGGTCGCGTAAAGGCGCTGGCTGATGCCGCGCGTGAAAACGGGCTTGAATTCTAAGGGTGCTTGGTTATGGCGAAGGTTGATCCCAACGAAGGTCTGCAGGAAAAACTGGTTCAGGTAAACCGGGTTGCTAAAGTAGTAAAAGGCGGCCGTATTTTTGGTTTTACCGCGTTGACTGTAGTGGGTGACGGCAAGGGTAAAGTTGGCTTTGGTCGTGGCAAGGCGCGTGAAGTGCCTGCTGCTATCCAGAAGGCCCTGGAAGCTGCCCGCCGCAACATGATTCAGGTAGAGCTGAACGGTTCTACCATCCAGCACCCAATGAAGGCCCGTCACGGTGCCTCCAAGGTGTACATGCAGCCGGCCGATGAAGGTACCGGTGTGATTGCCGGCGGTGCTATGCGTGCCGTGCTGGAAGTCGCAGGCGTTCAGAACGTACTGGCCAAGTGCTATGGCTCCACCAACCCGGTAAACGTGGTTCGGGCTACTTTCAATGGTCTGAAATCCATGGCTTCTCCGGAGTCTGTGGCTGCCAAGCGTGGCAAGTCTGTTGAAGAGATTCTGAACTAAGCGCAGATAAGCGGAATCGATACGATGGCTGAAAAGATCAAGGTAAAGCTGGTTAAAAGCACCAACGGCCGGCTGGAAAAGCATAGGGCCTGCGTGCGCGGTCTCGGTCTGCGCCGTATTGGCCACACCGTTGAAGTTGAAGATACCCCGTCAGTACGAGGCATGATTAACAAGGTTTCGTACCTGGTGCAGGTAGAGGGAGAATAAGTGATGCGTCTTAATGATTTGCATCCCGCTGAAGGTTCCCGTCCGGAAGGTAAGCGCGTAGGTCGCGGTATCGGTTCCGGCCTGGGCAAGACCGGTGGCCGTGGTCATAAAGGTCAGAAGTCTCGCTCCGGTGGTACCGTGAAGCCCGGTTTCGAGGGTGGTCAAATGCCGCTGCAGCGTCGTGTGCCGAAGTTCGGTTTCACGTCCAAGCTGGCAATGGGCACTGCTGAAGTCCGTCTTGCTGAACTGGCAAAAGTGGAAGGTGACGTGATCGATTTGGCTTCTTTGAAAGCAGCCAACGTTGTTCGCCGTGACATGAAACGGGCCAAAATTGTTCTGCAAGGTGAAATCGATCGTGCAGTGACTGTTCGCGGTGTGGCCATTTCCAAAGGTGCCCGTGAAGCAGTTGAAAAAGCTGGCGGTAAAGTCGAAGAGTAAGGCTGCGCTTTATGGCGAAGAATCGCGCTCAAACACTAAATGGCGGTGCGCCGAAAGCTGACGGTAACGCAATGCGTGAGCTGTGGCGGCGGATCGGTTTTCTGTTGGGCGCCCTGGTGGTGTTCCGGGTCGGGGCGCATATCCCGGTCCCGGGCATGAACCCGGAAGCGTTGCAACAGATGTTCAACAATAACCGGGACACCATTCTTGGCCTGTTCAACATGTTCTCTGGTGGTTCACTGGAGCGCATGAGTATCTTTGCGTTGGGCATCATGCCCTACATTACAGCCAGCATCGTGATTCAGCTGATGACGGCCGTAGTGCCCACGCTTGAGCAGCTTCGTAAAGAAGGTGAACAAGGGCGGCGCAAGATTACCCAGTACACCCGTTATCTGACGGTGGCGCTGGGGGCGATTCAGTCTTTCGGTATGGTGGCCGGCCTTAACAGCCAGGGCATTACGCTACTGCCTGAAACAGCCAGCACCATGCAAATTGCCAGCTTCTACTTTGTGGCAGTCAGCACCCTGGTAACGGGTACTGTCTTCCTGATGTGGCTGGGTGAACAGATTACCGAGCGCGGTATCGGCAATGGGATCTCCATGCTGATTTTCGCCTCCATCGTGTCCGGCCTGCCTGGTGCGGTGGCGCAGACGTTTGAATCTGCGCGTACCGGCGACCTAAGCCTGATTATGATGCTGTTTGTGTTCCTGGTCGCCATGGCCGTGATTTTCGGTGTGGTGTATGTGGAGCGCGGACAACGCCGTATTACGGTAAACTATGCGCGCCGTCAGCAAGGGCGTCGTGTGTATGCAGCGCAGCAGAGTCATCTGCCGCTGAAGGTAAACATGGCAGGGGTGATTCCTGCGATTTTTGCCAGCTCTATATTGCTGTTTCCGGCGTCCCTGACCCAGTGGTTCAGTGACTCCAATCCGGATTCATGGTGGGGCCAGGCGCTGCGTAATGTCAGTGAAGCTCTGCTACCGGGTACACCGCTGTATATTCTGCTGTTTACCCTGGCAATTGTGTTCTTTTGCTACTTTTATACAGCGCTGGTGTTCAATCCGAAGGATGTCGCTGACAACCTGAAGAAATCCGGCGCTTATATTCCGGGCATTCGCCCGGGCGAGCAGTCCGCTCGCTATATCGACACGGTGATGGGGCGTTTGACTCTGATCGGTGCGGTATACATGACGCTGGTGTGCTTAC
>NZ_LWFX01001278.1:0-5486 GCF_001635175.1 Alcanivorax sp. HI0083
GTCCATGCTCATCATGTCGTGATTCAGCTTCCCGCCCTGAATCACGCCGTGCTCTACCATCATCATCATTTCCTCCTGATGCCCCTCATGCATCTCAGGTGTGCCGATGTTGAACTCGTGAACGAGGTTCCCTTTGTTCTCCACCATGAACCGCACCGTTTCCCCGGGGCTTACGGTGATTGATTCCGGTTCATAGTAGTTGTCGTACATTTCGACTGTTATGGTTCGGCTGACCTCTGAGGCTTTGCCGGGCTCACCACTCGCAGCGCCGTGACCATGGCCTCCACCATGGGTTCCAGCGGCAAAGGCGGTCGCCGACAATGAGATAGCCGCAGCAGCAACGAGAAATTTTGATATGGTCATATATCTTCTCCCTTGAACAGATTTGGCCCTGGAGGCCGGGTTGTCTCACTCAAAACTTGAGCAATATCCAGAAACGGTTGCTACCATCGCTCAGCAACCTGAATCCATGCTGAAAATCGGAATTATTTTTTTCGTTCAGGCACAATTCAGCTTGGACAACCATACTGACGGGCTTTGATCCTCAAATTGAGAAGGCAAATCAGGAATGCGATTACTTCTGGTGGAAGATGATTCCCTACTGGCGAACGGGCTAAGCGCCCATCTGGAAAAGGCCGGTTTCAGCGTGGATACCGCCCGTACAGCACGGGACGCCG
The DNA here is from genome assembly GCF_001635175.1 of Alcanivorax sp. HI0083. Lineage (NCBI taxonomy): Bacteria > Pseudomonadati > Pseudomonadota > Gammaproteobacteria > Oceanospirillales > Alcanivoracaceae > Alcanivorax > Alcanivorax sp. HI0083. The sequence goes on from NZ_LWFX01001278.1 coordinate 678, forward strand.
GGCAACTCGGGCAGCAGGAAAGCTACCAGGCCGGTATTCTTGACCTGGGCCTGCCCGACGGCAACGGTCTGGACGTACTGAGGCAGTGGCGGACGCATAAGGTCAGCTTCCCGGTGCTGATCCTGACCGCCAGAGGAGACTGGAAGGACAAGGTCAATGGACTTAAGGCCGGCGCCGATGATTACCTCGCGAAACCTTTCCAGACCGAAGAACTGATTGCCCGGCTTCACGCCATCGTCCGGCGAAGCGAAGGTCGAATAATGGATATCCTGACAGCGGGCCGATTCGAGCTGGACGAAAATCGCCAGACGTTAAGATCCGGTGACCAGACCGAACATAGCCTGACCGGTACGGAGTTCCGCTTGCTCCGCTGTCTGATGAGTCGACCCGGGCAGGTTTTTTCGAAAGAGCAGCTTCTGGACCAGCTATACAGCCTCGACGACACACCCAGCGAGAATGTTATCGAAGCCTATGTACGGCGGCTCAGGAAGCTGGTGGGTCCGGACACCATAAAGACCCGACGCGGTCAGGGGTACCTGTTCGATGCCGATAGCCGCTAGACCTCACTCAGTCAGGGCGATGCTCCTGATTCTGCTGCTTCCGGCCGGTATTGGCCTGATGGCGCTAGCCTGGATCATCCATGGGGCCTTGCTGGAGAGGATGTCCACGGACTTTGTAGAAAGCCGCCTGAAAGACGAGGTGGCTTTTCTGGAACACCAGATCCGCCAGTCCGGCGGCCGAACTGACACACTCCAGACCGGCGACTACTTTCAGGAAGTGTTCCACCACGCCTTCGCCATTGCCTCTCCGTCCGGGCAGTCCATTTCACCGAAAACCTGGACACCGCTGCTGAGGCCATTGCTCTCGTCCGAACAGGAAGGAGCCGTGAGAGTCCGGGATGCTGAGGTGCCCGCTGCGCCTTCCGAAATGCTGGGGTATCGCCGTGCCTTCACGGTCGACGGAAATTCCTTCGTGGTCATTGTTGCTGAGGATATGGAGGCACTGCAGCAAAGTCAGGCCGAACTCCACACCTGGACCGCCGTCGTTTCGGTTTTACTGGTCATTCTGATGATCGGGAGCATATGGGTGGGCATCAGTCTGGCCCTGCGGCCAGTAGTGGGCCTTCAGGCGAGCCTGAAAAGACTTCAGTCAGGCGATATTTCCCGTATTAACGCAAATGGCCCGGAAGAATTCCGGCCCCTCGTCCGGCAACTCAATCGACTGCTGGATTCACTGGATGACCGGTTGGAACGCTCCCGTGACGCCCTTGCCAACCTTTCCCACAGTGTGAAAACGCCCATAGCGGCTGTCAGACAGATCCTGGAAGACACGAGCCGCCCGCTCGATAAGAACCTGAGACGGGAAATGGCGTCGCGCCTCGACGACATAGATGCTCAGCTTGAGTCAGAAATGCGGCGAAGCCGGTTTGCAGGCCCACAGGTCGGCCAAAGTGCCTGCCCGGTCAAACAGGCCCGGGACCTGCTGTGGATGGTCGGCCGCCTCTACCCCGATAAATCTTTTGAACTATCAACATATCTGCCTGAACACCGTCGCTGGCCTGTCGAGGAGCATGATCTGAACGAAATCCTTGGCAACTTGCTGGATAACGCAGGCAAATGGTCGTTCCGCTGGGTGGAGCTCACCCTGGGTGAAGATCAAGGCCAGTTAAAAATTATCATCAGCGACGATGGGGCCGGCGTCTTAGAGACAGCCCGCTCAAAATTGGGCACGCGGGGATTAAGACTGGACGAGCAAAAACCCGGTCATGGCCTGGGACTGGCTATTGTCCACGCGATAGTTGAGCGTTATCAGGGGCTGGTTCATTACACGTCCAGTAAGGTAGGAGGCCTTACTGCAGTTGTTGTAATCCCTGGTTCTGATCGATTCGGCGACCGGTCAGACAACTGACACCTTCACCCTCCATTCTCTATGCTTCAAGTCAAATTCATCAATAGTTGGGATGATGATTTGGAGTCTCGTCCAGCCTGTTCAATCTCGACCGCTCTATAATGAGCTTTTCCTGAAGGATACTGAATCTACACCCACTAACACTACTTGCTCTACTTGCAACCCAAAACAGCAAACCGATGCTTTTGATCATGAATTTTATACCCCCCCCCCCCTTTCACTGCATGCCAGAGCCCGCCTTGTGCGGGCTTTTTCATGCCGTTTTGGAGTTTCTATGGATATTCGAGCGAGCTGGGCCTGTACCACGTACAGGGCTACGTTAATCCTGAGGAGATTATCAGTACGGCGGCCACCATTTTGTATGGCTGAAAGGTGTCTAGCAAACCGGTGGCGATTCACACACCTGAACTGACTTCCCACTTAGTAATTTCATTTCTGTTACCTAGTCTACGTCTCGATTCCAGATTTTTTCACCTACATATCACCCCCATGAAGCCAGGAAGGAATGACCCTCCTGGTCCCATTTCATGGAGGTTTAATGATCATTCAATGTCCCAGCTGCCAATCTATCCGGATAGCGGCGCTCCACACCGGGCGCAGGGTATGCGGCTCTGTCGGCACAGCCGCGGGTGCCGCGAGTGGAGTTGCGGCGGCCACAAGTGGCGCTCGTGTGGGTATGACGCTGGGCTATGTCGCGGGCCCTGGAGGATCGCTGCTCGGCGGCATAGCCGGTGCCGTGATCGGCGGCCTGATCGGAGGTGTTGCCGGCGGAGAGGCCGGTGCCGCTCTCGGTGACAAGCTCGACCAAACCTTTCTCGACAACCTGAAGTGCCTGGCTTGCGGCCACACCTTTCGACTCGACACCGATTAACCCGTATTTCGCACTTGCCCCCCCTTCACTACATACCAGAGCCCGCCTTGTGCGGGCTTTTTTATGCCGTTTTGGAGTTTTTATGGATATTCCCACTTTCGTGAAGAACGAGCAGGGCCTGTACCACGTGCAGGGCTGTGTTAAACCCGAGGAGATTGTCAGTACGGCGGCCACCATCCTACTGGATGAACTCACCGGTCGAGATACGCTCACTGCGCCCACCGATGTTGCCCAGTTCCTGCAGATGGCTCTGGCCCAGGAAAAAAACGAGGTCTTCGCGGCCATCTTCCTCAACAACAAACACAAGGTGCTCAGTTTCGAGCCCTTGTTCAACGGCACCATTGATGGCGCGGCGGTGTATCCCCGTGTAGTGGTACAGCAGGCGCTGGCCTGCAATGCCGCTGCCGTAATCTTTGCCCACAACCACCCCTCCGGGTGCTGTGAGCCCTCCCAGGCTGATCGCACCATCACCACCCGACTCAAGGACGCTCTGGCCCTGATCGATGTACGGGTACTGGATCACTTCGTCGTGTCCCGCTCCGAGTGGGTCAGCCTGGCCCAGCGTGGCTGGCTCTAAGCCTTCACTCTTCTGCTTTTGCTCTACCCCTGACTCACCCCCTCTTCTCATTCGCCAATCCGCCCGTTTCGGGCTCACCGTTTTTCTTGGAGATTTACCATGGCACATCTTGTCGAAAGCATGGCCTATGCAGGCCGCACCCCCTGGCACGGGCTGGGCAACCAGCTCGCCGCCCAACAGCCCCTCAATGTCTGGATGCAGGAAGCCGGCATGGACTGGGAGATCCGTGAGACTCCTGTTCGCTTCATTAGCAGCGAGGCTGGATCCCTGGGACAGATCTCATCCTTCCCGGATCAGAAGGTGCTGTTCCGATCAGATAATCAGGCGCCTCTGTCCGTAGTGAGCAACCGCTTCAAGGTGGTTCAGCCCCGGCAGATCCTGGAGTTTTACCGGGACCTCACCGAGCGCTCCGGCTTTGAACTGGAAACCGCTGGCGTCCTTAAAGGTGGCCGCAAGCTCTGGGCGCTGGCCCGCACCGGGCAAACAGGTTCTTTGGCTGGCAATGACCAGACCAACGGCTATGTGCTGCTGGCCACCGCCTGTGACGGTACCTTGGCGACCACTGCCCAGTTCACCAGCATCCGGGTGGTGTGCAACAACACCCTGGCGGTAGCCCTCAATGGCGCCGGCCAGGCGGTGAAAGTCCGGCACAACACCACCTTCGATGCTCAGGCGGTCAAGAAACAGCTGGGTATCTCCGTCTCTGCCTGGGATGACTTCATGTATCGCTTGAAAGCGCTGAGCGAACGACGGATCACCCGCAAGACCGCCGAGAAGGTCATGCGTTCGGTCTTCACCGATGTGAACTACTCCTCTGGGGACATGCTGGTGAAGCCCAACGAACAGGCCATGAAGAAGGCTATGGCGCTGTATGACGGGGCCGGTCGCGGCGCAGAGTTGCCGTCAGCCAAGAACACGGCCTACGGCCTGCTCAATGCAGTCACCGAGTTCGTGGACCACGAACGTCGCGCCCGCAGCACCGACAACCGGCTGGATTCCGCCTGGTTCGGCAAGGGTGCCCAGATCAAGCAGCGGGCCCTGAGCCAGACTCTGGAACTGGTGACCTGACTGATTCCCGACTCACTCTTTTTCCTCGACTAAAGCCCGACCCGCTCTGTGCCGGTCGGGCTTTTTATTGTTTGGAGCCTGACCATGACAGAACGTAATCACGATAGCCGTGTGAACCCGGAAGCCAGACTCTCTGCGCCACCCCTCTCCCCGCATCTGGCCGCCATCTGGGGCGCCTTTCTCCATGAAGGGGTGATGCTGAACAAGGAGCGCGGTACCCGGCTTCTGGAGATCTGGGGTAATGGATGCATTGAGCTGATCAGCACCCTGTGTGACTTCATCCCCGATATCTGGAAACAGGTGCAACCCTACTGGTATGGCCCGCAAGGGTTTCCTGGGGTGTTCGAGTACGAGGTGGTGTCTATCCTGGGCGAACAGCTGGGCA
>NZ_LWFX01001279.1:0-2704 GCF_001635175.1 Alcanivorax sp. HI0083
AAAGGTGCATAACGTAGGCGCGCCAGCCATGGAGAAAATCCGTGAGTCCGGCCGATTTGCCCGCACCGTTGCGATGGCGGCAGTGCTGTTGTTGCTCAACGGGGTGATCTGGCCATCCTGGGCAGTCGCACTGGAAGTAGAGCGGCAGAAGGACATTGCCGAGCAGGCCCGCTGGGAAGCGAAGAACCAACATCTGGATCAGGTGCTAAAGCATGTTCGTGACAGAGTCCGTGACCGTAAGGCGCTGATTGACCAGCGTTTGGCCAAGGAAGGGGGTATGCTGGATAACATGCTTTCGGCCATAGGGCTGAGCCAGCTGACGCTGGAAGGCGTTGATGACCTGAGCTGGTTGGCTGGGCGGGCCGAGCATCTGCATCAGCAGGCGCTGAAAGAATTTGATGCCACCGGCAAGCGGCTGCGGGAGAAGCAGTTGCCAGAGAAAATTCAGCAGCGGCACGCCGAGGCTCGTCAACAATACCGGGAACGTTACCAGACCATGCAAGTTCGGATGGCGGCCATGCTGGAAGCAGAGAGTCTGCAGGAGCAGCAGGACGCAGCGGCGTCGCTGAAAGAGTGGATGGACAGCTTCACCCTGGAAAAGCCCCGTGACCCTTTTGACCCGAACAACTTGCCATGGGGCACCCCGGACCCGAACCTGACACCGGAGCCGTCCACCACCGCCAGAGAATTAAGCGCCAGGAATGCGCTTCCCCTATTCGAACGTGGCGTGCAACTGGCCAGTAACGTCATTACCCCTGACATGCTCGGACAACCCGGAGGCCCCACGGAAGAGGACCTGGCCGCCACCCTGGATGCCCAGCTCACCGATGCCGTCCGTGCGAAGGCGGAGGCGCTGGATCACGACCCAGTGGCAATCTACCAGTGGGTTCGCAATAATATCGAGTTTATTCCCAGCCATGGTTCCATCCAGGGCGCGGATTACACCCTGCAACACGGTAAGGGCAATGCCTACGACACAGCCAGCTTGCTGGTTGCCTTGCTCCGTGCCGCCAACATCCCTGCCCGCTACACGTTCGGTACCGTACAAATGCCTGCCGATCAGGTGATGAACTGGGTAGGCAACGTCAATACGCCGCAAGCCGCCAGCGATCTTCTGGGGCAGGGCGGTATCCCCAATGTTGGCATGGTCAGCGGAGGGGAAATCACCCACATCAACCTGGAGCATGTGTGGGTGGAGGCCTGGATCGACTATCACCCCAGCCGTGGTGCCAAGCATAGCGTGGGCGATAGCTGGGTGCCCATGGATGCCAGCTTCAAGCAATACGAGTACACCGAGGGCATGGCCCTGGAAGAGCAGGTGCCCTTCGATGCTCAAGGTCTGGCCCAGACCATTGAGCAGGAAAGCACCATCAATGAAGAAGAGGGCTGGGTGCAGGGCGTGCCCCAGCAGGCTATGGAAGATGCCTTTGCCGATTATCGCACCCAACTGGAGGCCTTTCTGGAAAACCAAGCCCCTGACGCCACAGTAGGGGAAGTGCTGGGCACTCAGAACATCAAGACAGTGATCCACCAGCAGCTGGCCGCCGGGCTTCCTTATCAATTGCTGACACGCAAGCTGGTAGCGTCCGAGTTATCTGATAGCCTGCGCTGGAAATTCCGTTACCAGCTCTATACTAACCAGTTCGGTCGGCAGGGCAGCGAATTAATCAGTATCCAGCAGCCCACCGTAGCCCTGGCCGGCCGCAAACTCGCCCTGTCCTTCAAACCGGCCACCCCGGAAGATGAGGAGGCCCTGGCCAGTTATCTGCCAGAGCCGGATGAAAACGGCGAGGTCGACCCCAACGATATTCCCGATACTCTACCGGGCTACCTGATCGATCTAACTGGTGAGTTCACCATTGGCAATGAGGTAGTAGCCACAGCGACCACCAATACCGCCATGGGCTCCGAGCTACAATCCGAAATGGGCTATTGGCAGCCCAACCAGAGGTGGCGAACCAGTCAGAACGAAGCCGTTGCCGGCGAATACAGAGCCCTGGCGCTGAATCTGCAAGGCATCAGTCAGAGTCAGGCCCAAGATCTGCAAACCGATCTGGAAAGCACCCGGCAAAAACTGGAGGCAGAAGACTTTGCGGGCCTGACCAAGCAGCAGGTAGTCGGTGATCTGCTCTATAGCACCATCCTCAGTTATTTCGCCCTGAATGACATGCAGGACAAGATTAGCGAAAAGCAGGCCCACAGTGTGGGTTACCGTGCCCCCAGCTATGGCCTGTTCAAAACCAGCCTGTCTCCGGTCTACTTCTACGGTATCCCTCGCAACGTCAAAGCCACCGGTCTGACTATGGACGTGGATCGCTTCGCGGGAACGCGCGTCGATAAAGATGGCAATGTGGAACGCAGGTTGGCGTTCAACCGTGCTCGTGGTGCCCGGCTATCGGCCATGGAGCACCTGGTGCCAGAGCAAATGTACAGCACGGAAGATGCCCCAGCACACGGTATCAGTGCGGTGAAAGCCATCCAGCTTGCTGCTGCTGAAGGGCAGAAAATTTGGACGATTACCCAGGGGAACCTGGATCAGGCGCTGGCCAGTATCGAGTTGTCCGATGAGGTAGAAACCGATATCCGTAACTCGGTATATGCGGGCAAGGAAGTGACAGCCCATGAGAGGCCGGTGAATTTCTTTGGGAGTCAGTCCTCCGGGTATATTGTTCTGGATCCTTATAGTGGGGCTGGGGCTTATTTG
>NZ_LWFX01001280.1:0-3205 GCF_001635175.1 Alcanivorax sp. HI0083
CGCCAGAATGCGGTATTCCGAACGCGTCAGTGTCAGCGGTTTGCAACGAAAAGAAATACGAAACCCGGCTTCATCCACCTGCCAGGGCGATTCGTCAACGGCGTGAGCGGGCGCCGGTGACGTGGGCACGATGCGTTTGAGAATGGCACGAATACGAGCCACCACTTCACGGGGGCTGAACGGCTTGGTGACATAATCGTCGCCACCCAGTTCCAGCCCCAAAATGCGGTCCACTTCATCCTGGCGGGCTGTGAGAAAAAGCACCGGCAGTTCGCTGCGCTGGCGCAGCTGCTTGAGCACCTCGAAGCCATTGATATCCGGCAGCCCCACATCCAGCACAACAACGTCGAAAGGCTGGGCACTAACAGTATCCAGCGCATCCTGCCCCAGCGTCACATGGGTCACGGCGAAATGCTCACGCTCCAGCGCAAACACCAGCGGCTCGGCAATACGCGGTTCATCTTCTACGATCAGTACAGCGGGCACTTGAAATCTTCCTGGCCAGTAACCATGGCATGATAACCAGACCACGAGAGCGTTCCCATGCCAGGAGGCGTTTATGTTGGAACTGATCGACAATCTGCCCGGAGACACCGTGGGGGTCAGCGCCCACGGCGAACTCACCGCCGAGGACTACCGCAAGGTGCTGGTGCCTGCCATCGAAGGGGCACTAAGCCAGCACGAGCACATTAATGTGCTCTACGAAATTGGCCCGACTTTCGACGCATTTTCTGCCGGCGCCATGTTGCAGGACGCCTTGGTCGGCTTGCGCCACCCACTGAGCTGGAAGCGCATTGCGGTGGTCACCAGCCACGACTGGATCAGCAACACCGTCCAGCAGGCCAGCGCGCTGATTCCCGGTGACGTCCGGGTATTTGAATGGGCAGAACAAAAAGATGCGCTAAGCTGGTTGGCGAGCTAAAGGCAGCTACGAGCTACGAGCTGCCAGCGGCGAGGAAAAGCGGAAAAGCCAAGTCCCATGAGTACAAGGTTTTGATCTTTCTCGCAGCTCATCACTCGAAGTTCGCAGCTGCCTTTACCCCGCCTGCCGCAAACTCAATTTCAACGCATCCAGCAGATCCCGGCCGGCGCTGTGCAGCTCTCTGATGTCCTTCAGAAAGAAAGTTTTCTTCACCCGTGTTTGCACCACCAACACTCCGTAGAGCACGCCGTCGTATTCCAGCGGAATGCCCAGATAACTGCGAAAATGCTCTTCATCGGAACCGGGTACATAGAAGTAATCCATATGCGCCTGGATATCCCGGGCCGCCACGGCGCTGCGGCTGCGCGCCACCTTGCCGGAAGAACCTGCTCATGATCTATACGCAGCCGCGCCGGAGTTCATTTTGTTGTCAGCCCGTGATTACGAGTGTGCCGTGTAGCCATTCTACATAAACAAGAGTAATCACGGACTGACGGCAAAAGGTGCCCGGCCCTTCGGGTTGCCGCTAAAAATGGCGCCATTCTGCGTTGCGAACCTTGAACTTGACCCATCAGGCCCTGCGGTCCGCGCCTTGCCTGGCACCATTTTTAGCGGCAACACGGTTGCGTATAGACCATGAACAGGTTCTCACCCCCTGGCTGTACGTCAGGGTGGCTCCCAACACTTGCTGATTAAGGCCACTGGTAGCGACGATCTCCAGGCACTGCTGCTGACCATCAGCCTGATACAGGCTGCAGACCTGCACGTTGAGCTTGTTTCTCACTGCATCCACGCGGGCATGCATGAAATTCGGGGGCAAGGGCACGCAATTACCTCTCTATAGGCCCGCGTTAATGCGGGCCTCCCCTCCCTTTCAATATCCGTGCCTGTTTGGCGCGCCTCAGGCAGATCACCACCACATGCTTTACACTGTACGCGTTACCTTTGCCGTGGAGCCCTGCGTTGGCCAAAAAAGCAAAAACCGAGGCCGAGATCGCGCACTTTCGTGAATCCGTGTGCGAGGCGGCTACTCGTCTGTTCATCGAACGTGGCCCCCAGAATGTGACCATGCGTCAGATCGCCAGCGAAGTGGGGGTGAGCCCGATGACGCCCTACCGCTATTTCCGCGACAAGGATGACATTCTGGCCACCGTCCGCGCCGCCGCCTTCAACCGCTTTGCTGCCACACTGGAAACCGCCGTGGCCAGCGCCCCCGACGCCCGCAGTAAAGGCCGCGCCGTGGGTGATGCCTACGTGGGGTTTGCCAAGTCGCACCCCGCTGCCTACCAGCTGATTTTCTCCTTTTCCCAGCCCGACGAAGACCGTTACCCGGAACTGCAGGCCGCCAATGGCCGTGCCCAGGAAACCATGGTGGGCTATGTGCGCGAGATGATTGAGGCTGGCCTGCTCAAGGGCGATGCCCAGCTGATCGGCTATATGTTCTGGGCCAACCTCCATGGCATCGTGGTGCTGGAACTGGCCAGCGGCCTGCGCGGCATGGACGGCGACACCCTGCGCGAGAAGATCATGCGCACCCTCTACGCCGGCATGCAGGTCACCCCGCCCACTCTGGATTCCTGACCAATCCGCTCAATCCCCACATCGGCAGACTTGACTCTATAAATGTACGGTGTAAATTTTACTTCGTATATTTATCCCGCCGGGTCGTGTTTCCGGTGGCCCGGACCCTGCCCCGCGTTAATACCGGGGCCCAGCATGAGGACACTGCCATGTCTTTGCCCATTGAAATTCGCTCCCGCCTGCGCCTGCCGGTGATGTGTTCACCGCTGTTCATCATTTCCAACCCGGACCTGGTGATCGCCCAATGCCAGGCCGGCGCCATCGGCTCGTTCCCGTCACTGAACGCCCGCCCGCTGTCGCAGCTGGATGAATGGCTGCACCGCATTACCGAAGAGCTGGCCGCCTGGGACCGGGACCACCCGGACCAACCCTCCGCCCCGTTCGCAGTCAACCAGATTGTTCACCGCTCCAATGATCGCCTCGAGAAAGACCTGGAGCTGTGTGAAAAGTACAAGGTGCCCATGGTGATCACTTCCCTGGGCGCCCGCGAAGACGTGAACCAGGCAGTACACGGCTGGGGCGGCATGGTGATGCATGACGTGATCAACAATCACTTTGCCCACAAGGCGATCGAAAAAGGCGCCGATGGCCTGATCGCTGTCGCCGCCGGTGCCGGTGGCCACGCCGGGCAGCTGTCCCCGTTCGCGCTGATGCAGGAAATTCGCAGCTGGTTCGACGGCCCGCTGGCCCTGTCCGGTTCCA
>NZ_LWFX01001281.1:0-2911 GCF_001635175.1 Alcanivorax sp. HI0083
TTGGTGATGCCAAGTCTCTGGCGTGCCATCCGGCGACTACCACACACCGGCAGTTGAATGATGAAGAGCTGAAAAAGGCGGGTGTCAGCGCAGACCTGGTGCGTCTGTCCATTGGTATCGAGCATGTGGACGATATCCTGGCAGATATCGAACAGGCGCTGTTGGCCGTTTAAATTTGTGCACGAAACTGGGCCGGCGTCATGCCGGTCCAGCGTTTGAAGGCTTTGGCAAAGGCGCTTTCATCGGAAAAGCCCAATTTGTCGGCAATATCAAAGAGTTTTGACCCTTCCTTCAGTGACTGTTCAGCCATGCCCTGCAGCAGTGAATCGCGCAGCAGCTTGAAGCTGGTGCCTTCTTCGCTGAGTTTGCGGATCAGGTGGCGGCCGCTCATGGCCATCTGCTCGGCCACTTTTTCCTTGCCCCAGCGGGGATGCTGACGTAACAGGTCGCGGACGCTGGCACTTAACGACTGGCTGCCCAGTTGCTCCAGCAGCTGGTCGGCCAGGGTGCGCAAGTGCTGGCAAAGCGCCGGGTTGGCGTAGATGAGTGGCAGCGACAGGGCGGCGGCTGAAATGCGCAAGCTATTGTGGGCAGCTTCGAATTCAACGGGGACACCCAGCAGTTGTTGATAGCGATCCGGGTCGGCCAGAGCCGGATGGGAGAAACTGATGCCGCTGGCTTGAAGTTGCTCGCCGGTGGACCAGCGTGTCAGTTGCAACAGGGAGGCCAGCGCGGCTTCCACCCGTTCTGCCAGCCGAGTGGTGTATTGGGGCAGGTAGCGGATTTCGCACACATCACCTGCCACGGCATATTCGAAGGTTCCACCTTCGCCAACAATGGGGTAGTAGTCCATCAGCGAATCCAGCGCTTCGGCCACGGTGTCGCAGCTCATCAGCACCATGCCCACGGTATCCAGATGCCCGACCTGAATGGCCAGCCCGAACTGGATGCCGATGAGTGGGTCGTCGGCCTGTTGGCAGAAGGTTTCCCAGATTTCTCCCTGTAATTCCAGGCTCACCCGCTCTTGCTCGGCAAAGGCGTTTTTCAGTGACGCAGGCAGCGCGAAGCCCAGCTGTTCTGCAGCCTGGCTGATTGCCTGGGTAAAGCGCACCGTAACGGTGGGAGTATGCGTCATGGGTGTGAGTGAGGTCCCGAATTAACCGTGACAACGTCCTGAAATAGCCGTGTGTCTATTGTTTGTCCGCCCTAGAGTGGCAAGCATACCAAACTCTGTGCTCCGCTTCGCTTGTCGGGCACCGGTAACCGAATAAAAGACACAATAAAAACGGGACAGCTATGTACGCAGTGATAGGGGCCGGCCCCATGGGCCTGGCCACGGCCAGGAACCTGAAGAAATACGGTATTCCTTTTGTCGGTTTTGACCTGAATACCGATGTGGGAGGCTTGTGGGATATCGATAACCCGCACAGCACCATGTATGAATCGGCGCATCTGATCTCGTCCAAGACGATGACCGAGTTCAAAGAGTTTCCCATGGCCGATGATGTGGCCACTTACCCCCACCATCGCGAGATGAAGCGTTATTTCCAGCAGTATGCCGCCCATTTCGGCCTGTATGAGCACTATGAATTTTCCACCCGGGTGGTTCAGGTGCTGCGCGATGGTGATGAGTGGCTGGTAACCACCGAGGCGAAAGGGGAAGAGCAATGCCGCCGCTTTACCGGTGTGCTGATTGCCAACGGCACCTTGCATACGCCGAATCTGCCCAACCTGCCGGGCCGTTTTGATGGCGAATTGATGCACTCCAGTGAATACCGGCATCCCTCCTGTTTCGATGGCAAACGGGTGCTGGTGGTGGGCTGTGGAAATTCGGCCTGTGATATCGCCGTGGATGCGGTGCACCGGGCCGCCAGCGTGGATATGTCCGTACGCCGGGGTTATTACTTCCTGCCCAAGTTTATTGGCGGTAAGGCCACCGATTCCATTGGTGGCAAAATCAAGTTGCCCCGTGCGCTCAAACAAAGGGTAGATGACCGACTGATCCGCATGATCATCGGCAAGCCCAGTGACTACGGGTTGCCGGACCCGGATTACAGATTGTATGAATCCCACCCGGTGGTTAACTCACTGGTGCTGCACCATATAGGCCACGGGGATATCACGCCGCGGGGAGATATCTCCGCCGTTTCAGGAAATACCGTTACCTTCGTCAATGGACAATCGCGGGATTATGACCTGATTCTTATGGGCACCGGTTACAAGCTGGATTATCCCTTTATCGATCCTGCCGAGCTCAACTGGAAAAACAGCGATGCACCGCAGCTTTATCTCAATGTGTTTCATCCCGAACACCGTAACCTGTTCATGATGGGGATGGTGGAAGCCGCCGGTCTGGGCTGGGAGGGGCGTAACGAGCAGGCAGAAATGGTCGCCCTGTACCTTCGTGCCCGTGAGCAGAAGAGTGCCGCCGCCGCAGCCCTGGAAGAAACCGTACGCAAGGAGGCGGAAAAAAATCTGGATGGCGGTTACGCCTATCTGAAATTGGCGCGCATGGCGTACTACGTCAACAAGGATTGTTACCGCAAGGCCGTGAACGGCCACATCTCAGCCCTGAAAAAGGAGGCATGAGATGGAGGTTCACTTTGGAAGTGAAAACTTACTGATCCTGAATGTCATCCTGGCGTTCATGATGTTCGGTGTTTCCCTGTCACTCACCGGCGATGATTTCCGACGCGTGCTCAAGCGCCCGGATGCACCCATCGTCGGGCTGCTTGCCCAGTTCGTGCTGTTGCCTGCCGCCACCTGCCTGACCACCTGGTACTTCAATGTGGATCCGGAACTGGCGTTGGGCATGATCCTGGTGGCGTCCTGCCCCGGCGGCTCGTTTTCCAACATCATGACCTGGCTGGGGCGGGCCAATGTGGCGGTTTCGGTGAGTATGACGGCGGTC
>NZ_LWFX01001282.1:0-4091 GCF_001635175.1 Alcanivorax sp. HI0083
CCGGATCAGCCGGTTGAACTGCTCATTGATGCTGACCAGATTGCGTTCATTATCCAGAAAGACATCGCGCCCGGCGTGGGATAGCCCTACCTGCCGGGCCACCTGCTGTGCCACGGAGTGACTGCTGGTGCGGCTGTCCACAAAGAACAGCTGGTGCGCCTTCAGTTCGGCCATTAGCCAGCCCATGGGCTGTTGCTGTTCGGTGAGCGCGCTGCCCATATGGTTGTTCAGGCCGCGAGCCTGGGGAATCTGGCTCAGGGCCTGACGCACCGCGTTCAGTAACTGAGGTTCATCCATGCCGTCCTGCAGGCCGCCCCGGTCAAGTTTCAGATGACTCTGTGCGGCCATGGGCATGTGCACCAGCACTTCCTTGCCCGCCAGGCTAGCCCGCTCGGCCAGGCGTCGGCCATGGGGCGAAAAGGGAATCACCGCACAGGTGACCGGCGCGGGCAGATCCACAATGGCCTGGCCATGCTGGCGGCTGTAACCCAGGTCATCAATGATGATGGCAATGCGTGGTGCGGCCAGGGCGCTGGCGCTCAACAACAGCCCTGGTAGCAGTAACCCCAGGGCCAGTAACCGGCCAGCCATCAAGGCTGGTCGGGCAGTGAGGCGTGGGCGGGGCGCTGAGTGAGGACGACGCCTTTGAGAATGGAGAGCGCCTGCGCCAGCGGGTAATCGTCTTCGGCCAGGGAGCTGCGTTTCTTCTCTTTCTCGCTGTCGCCGTTTTCATTGTCCAGATGGCGAGGCAAGTCTGCTTCACGCAGGTGCATGTCTTCGCGTACTTCGATTTTGGTGACCACATCCACGGCAATGTCGGGTTCAATGCCTTCTGCCTGAATGGAGCGCCCCTTTGGGGTGTAATAACGGGCGGTGGTGAGCTTCAGGGCGCGGTCCTTGCTCAGTGGCAATACCGTTTGCACCGAGCCTTTGCCGAAGGTGCGGTTGCCCACCACGATGGCGCGCTCCTGGTCTTGCAGGGCGCCGGCCACAATTTCCGAGGCAGAGGCGCTGCCGCCGTTGACCAGCACCACCAGCGGCTTGCCGTTGAGTGCGTCGCCGGCGCTGGCATCAAAGTCGTTCCGGCTCGCTTTTTCACGGCCCTGGGTGTACACCACCAGGCCGGCATCCAGGAACAGGTCGGTGACTTCCACGGCGCCGTTGAGTACGCCGCCGGGGTTGTTGCGCAGGTCGAGAATCAGGCCGTTGAGGGGGCTGTCCTTGTTGAGCTTGTCCAGCGCTTTGCGGGCATCGTCACCGGTGTTGTTCTGGAACTGGGAAATGCGCAGGTAGCCCAGGCCCGGTTCCAGCATTTTTGATTTCACGCTGTGGGNCTGGATGCGGTCACGTTCGAGGCTGACCTGGCGGGGCTTCTCGTCGCCTTCGCTAAGGACCATTAAATCGATTTTGGTGCCGATTTCCCCGCGCATCAGCTCGACGGCTTCGCCCAGGGTCAACCCCTTCACAAAGGTGTCGTCGATCTTGAGGATCAGGTCGCCTGCGAGGATGCCGGCGTTGCTGGCCGGGGAGTCATCCACCGGAGTCACTACTTTGACGAAGCCGTCTTCCATGGTGACTTCGATGCCAAGGCCGCCGAATTCACCAGTGGTGGTCACCTGCAGGTCGTCGAACTGGTCCGGGGTCAGGTAGTTGGAGTGCGGGTCCAGATCATGGAGCATGCCACGGATAGCGGCTTCCAGCAGTTCGCGATCATCCACGTCTTCAATATAGGCCGCGCGGATACGCTCCATGACCTCGGCAAAGGCGCGCAGCTCATCCACCGGTACGCCTTGCTGGCGAGCCTGCTCATCAAGGGCAGGATCCTGGGCGTGGAGTGCGCTGAAAGGGCTAAGGGCAAGCAGGCCCGTGAGCGCGACAGAACGGAGCGTGGGCAGGATGGTTGTTGGCATTCAGGATCCCCGGCGGGCACAGGAAAAAGGTGTGCGCGTTTCAAAGTTCATGGTCAATTTTGCGCCAATGGCGGCAGTGTAACACGCTGATTGCACCAGCGTGTGGGGTTCACAGCCTTGCCCCGGTGGCGTATCTCGAAGTATAGACCGTTGGTCCGGTTGCCGCCGGAATTGCCGGCCAGCGCCAGGCTGTCACCGGCGGACACCCACTCGCCGACTTCGCGCAGCAGGCTCTGGTTGTACCCGTAGAGAGTCAAATAGCCATTGCCGTGATCGACAATGGTCAGCAGGCCGTAGCCGCGTAGCCAGTCGGCAAACACCACGCGGCCGGCATGGATCGCCCGGACCGGGGTGCCGGGGGCGGCATTGAAGATGACGCCTTGCCAGCGCAGCGCGCCTTCGCGGCGGCTGTTATAGCCGGTGGAAATGCGCGCTTCCACCGGCCAGGGGAGTTTGCCGGCCAGGTTGCCGAAGGGCTTGCCACCCAGATCGGCAGGAATGTCATTGAGGCTGCGTTGCATGTCTTCCAGCAGTTTCTGCAAGCGCTGCTGGTCTGCCTTGAGCTGGTTAAGGTTGCTGCCTCTGTTATCCAGTGAACGGTTCAGCGATGCCAGTGTGGTCTGGCGCTCTTTCTGGGCGGTTTGCAGCTTGTCCGCATGGCGTTGGACTTCGGTGCGCTTTTCCAGCAGAACCTGGCGAGCCTTCTCTACTCGCAGGGCAATCGCCTTGAGTTCATCAAGCTCGCCGTTGACGGCCTTGAGGCGGTTGCTGCGGGCGCGCTGATAATATTCCTGGTAACGCAGCAGGCGTGCGATCTGGTCGGGCTGCTCCTGGTTGAGCAGTAATTTGATGCGTTCCTGGCGGCCGGCCTGGTAGCTGGCGCGCACGGTTTTGCCCAGCCAGTCCAGTTGGGTGCGTTTCTCTGCAGCTAGCACTGCCTGCTCTGCTTCCAGGTTTTTGAGGCGTTGTTGGGCGGTGCTGGCCTTTTTTTCCAGGCTCCGTTGTTCCCGGGTCAGCCGGCTGATGCGCAGTTCTGCCTCACGCAGGCTGGCCTGCACGGAATCACGTTCGCGCAATTCGCGGTTCTGGGCATCGCTCAGCTCACTGATGCGGGATTTAAGCTTCTCCAGCTGGGCTTTGCTGGGCGCGTTATTGTCGGCACCAACCGCTGCCCCGCTAACAGGGAGCAGGGCCGGAAGCAGTAGAAGCAGCAGTAATCGTCGGGTCATGGCGAGGTTTTACCTTAACGGCCCGGGGATGTGTATACTTGGCGCCGATTTTCCTTCGGCTTTCTTTCCCGGAGGGAATGGTGGCGCTGCACCACAGGCGCCGATTAGAGCCAACGCTAATGATCCGGGGTTTCCATGGGCAATCTGATTGAATTCGCCAGCAACCATTATATTCTGGTGTCCGCCTTTTTCCTGTTGTGGGCACTGTTTTTTGTGCTTGAGTCCCGCCGCGGCGGCCAGTCGCTTACGCCGCAGTTGGCCACCAACATGGTGAACCAGAAGGATGCGGTGATCGTGGATCTGCGCGACAGCGATGATTTCCGCACCGGGCATATTGCCGGTAGCATCAATATTCCCGCCGGGCAGGCGCTTGATCGTATTGCAGAGCTGGAAAAATACAAGGACAAACCCCTCATCCTGACTTGTGATATGGGGGCCAAGGCCTCACATCTGGGACGACAGCTGCGCACCAAGGGGTTTTCCGACCTGTATCGCATTCAGGGTGGCCTGAACGCCTGGCGGTCAGCCAGCCTGCCGGTGGTTAAAGAGTAAGCAGGAGGCAGAGATGGCCAAAGTCGAGCTGTATACCACTGCCTGGTGCCCGTTTTGTGTGCGTGCCAAGCAGTTGCTGAACAGCAAGAATGTGGCGTTCGAGGATACCGATGTGGACCGCGAACCCCAGCAGCGTGCAGTCATGATGCAGCGCGGCGGCGCCCGGACGGTGCCGCAGATTTTTATTAATGATCACGCCATCGGTGGCTGTGATGAACTTTTTGCTCTGGAGCGGGCGGGGGAGCTCGATGCTCTGCTCGGAGCAGGCCAGTAACAGGAGAAGAACATGGCTGATGAACAGCAACAGGTTTTCCAACTGCAGCGTATTTACCTGAAAGACACCTCCTTTGAGTGCCCGGGTGCACCGGACGTGTTCCTGCAGGAGTGGAAACCCAAGGTG
>NZ_LWFX01001283.1:0-2681 GCF_001635175.1 Alcanivorax sp. HI0083
GGCTTCGTCAGAAAGGATAAATCATGTCTGATATCGAATTGGTTTCTGCCACCAAATCCTTTGGTGGCTGGTTGAAGCGCTACAAACATCGCAGCCAGGTGCTCAACTGCGAAATGATCTTTGCCATTTATCTGCCTCCGGCCGCAGAAGAAAATACTGTGCCGCTGCTATGGTGGTTGTCCGGGTTGACCTGTACGGATGAAAATTTCATGCAGAAAGCCGGTGCCCACAAAACCGCTGCGGAACTGGGGCTGGCGATTGTCTGCCCGGACACCAGCCCGCGTGGTACCGACTTGCCCGGTGAACATGAAAGCTACGACTTTGGCTCCGGCGCCGGCTTCTATGTGAATGCCACCCAGTCACCCTGGAGCCAGCACTACCGCATGTACGACTATGTGACCGAAGAGTTGCCGGCGCTGGTGCAGGCGCATTTCCCACTCAATGGCAAACAGGCCATCAGCGGGCACTCCATGGGCGGCCATGGCGCACTCATCTGCGCCCTGAAAAACCCCGGGCGTTACACCTCGGTCTCCGCTTTCGCGCCAATCAGCAACCCGGCCCAATGCCCATGGGGCGAAAAAGCTCTGGGTGGCTATCTGGGAGACAACCAGGAAGTCTGGAAAGACTGGGACAGCTGCGAGCTGTTAAAGGCAAAGGGAAGTGCGCTGCCATTGATGATTGATCAAGGGGATGCCGACAACTTCTACAGCGACGGCCAGCTCCGCCCGGAAGCGCTGAGCGCTGCCTGCGAGGAAGCCGGCGTGCCGATCACCCTGCGAATGCAGCCCGGCTACGACCATTCCTATTTCTTTATCGCCAGCTTTATTGACGACCATCTCAAGTACCACTTTCACCATCTGAGCCAGTGACCCCCCCCGGCAAGGCGCCACACCGGCCGCCTTGCCGTGCAATCCCCATCCACTGGAACGCGCCTTCAATCCAGCATACCAACATAGTCCGGCTGTGCTTTTACTCGCCCCAACCACGCCCTGATTGCCGGATAATCCTGTAGTGAGAAGCCCCCCTGATCGGCCACATGGGTAT
Source organism: Alcanivorax sp. HI0083 (assembly GCF_001635175.1). Lineage (NCBI taxonomy): Bacteria > Pseudomonadati > Pseudomonadota > Gammaproteobacteria > Oceanospirillales > Alcanivoracaceae > Alcanivorax > Alcanivorax sp. HI0083. The sequence continues at coordinate 1,045 of NZ_LWFX01001283.1, forward strand.
AGGCGTACAGGGCAATGTCCGCAATGGAGTAGCGCCCACCCACGAAGAAAGGCACGGCCTGTAAATGCCGCTCCATCACCGCCAGCGCCTCATGGCCCTTTTGTTGCTTTTCTTTCAGCCCTTCAGCGTACTTTTCCGGCTCTCCCAGCACATGCAGCCAATACCGGGACGTGGCGATATTCGGTTCGTGGTTGTACTGCTCGAAGAACATCCACTGCAGCACCTGAGCCTGCTCGAAGGCATCGGTGGGCATCAGCTGACTGTCACGGGCCAGGTACCAGAGCGCAGCGTTGGATTCCGGCAGGGTTCTGCCATCCGGGGTTACCAGTACGGGAATACGGCCGTTAGGGTTGATGGCAAGAAAGTCGTCGCTGCGGGTTTCGCCACGCGTAATGTCTTTTTCCACGCGTTCAAAGGGAACACCAAGTTGCGCCATGGCCAGGCGTAATTTGTAGCAGTTACCGGAGGAAGAAAATTCATACAAGCGATACATATCAGATCCTTCTGATCGGGAATCAAGCATTGAGCGACATAAAAAAGCCAGGGCATTGCCCTGGCTGGCTCGGGAGAGCATAACCTTATTTCAGGAAAATAGTGTTTCAGCGTCTTATTAGGGAGCCTCTGTATAACGCCTTGCATGCTCAGTCTTTCAGGCTGGTTCGCAATCTATACCCCATTCGGGGCACAGAGGGCGCGCTTTTGAAGGTGTCCCCTAACTGGGATCGAGATATGTCCATCCATCGAAAAAGTGCAACAACGAGTGCGGGCCAGCCTGAAAGACCCGAAGGGCGTGGCCTGGAGCGCCCATCTGCTGCGCCTTGCCTCTCGGAAAGGGAACCACCCTGACCATCGAGACAAGACACAACAGCTGAACGCTCCAGGCCACGCTGAGTACGCAAGGCGTTATTCAGAGGCTCCCTAGCTTTTCATGATTTCTGCCAGACGCTGATTAATAGTGCCGGTACATTCACTGATAATGTCATCGATGATTTCCGCACAGCTCGGATAACTATCGATCAGCCCCTGCACGATCCCCGACGTCCAGATACCACCATCAATTTCACCGGAGGTGAGTGCCGCCTTGCCTTTCACACCAGCCACCAGATCCACGATGTATTCAAACTTCATGTCCTGACCTTTTTCGCGTTCGATTTCGTTGACCTTGGTGGCCACCGCGTTCTTGTACACACGAGCGGTATTTTTCAAGGGGCGGAAGATCAGTGCGGTATCCAGTTCGGACGCCTCGGCAATGGCTCTCTTCATGTTTTCATGTACCGGGGCCTCTTTGGAGGCCAGGAAACGGGTACCCATGTTGATGCCATCGGCACCCAGCGCCAGACACGCCGCCATCTGCGCCCCGGTGCCGATACCGCCGGACGCCAGCATGGGAATTTTCAGTACACGGGCCGCCGCCGGCAGCAGCACCAGGTTGGGAATGTCATCTTCCCCCGGGTGGCCGGCACATTCGAAGCCATCCACGGATACCGCATCCACACCCACTTTTTCCGACTTGAGCGCATGGCGCACTGACGTGCACTTGTGCACCACCTTCACCCCGTATTCCTTGAACAGGGGCATATGCGGTTCCGGGTTACGGCCGGCGGTTTCCACCACGGTGACACCGTTTTCACAAATTA
>NZ_LWFX01001284.1:0-1829 GCF_001635175.1 Alcanivorax sp. HI0083
GCCTCCTGAAACCCATCGAACAACTGACAACAGTGCTCGAAGTAAACCGCGCCGGCATCCGTCAGCGTAAGCCGCCGGGTGGTGCGGTACAGCAACTGCGTACCCAGCTGGGTTTCCAGCCGCGCCACCAGCCGGCTCACATGGGAGCTGGATACCCCCAGGCCCCGGGCGGCGCGCGCAAAGGAGCCCAGGCGCACCACTTCCACGAAGGCCTCAATTCGGTCCCAATGCTGCATTGTTGCTCCTGAACAATAATCTATTGCCGAATTGTGCCTTATAGCCTGATTCGTGTCTGCGTATAGTGAATCCAGCTATCCGTGGTCCGGTAGACTGGTCAAGCGACGGACATAACATCAACCCGTCTGCGCCGAGTCTGGCCACCACCCAAATGCCATTATTGTTGGAGTCATCATGAAATCACGCGCCGCTGTGGCCTGGGAAGCAGGCAAACCTCTGGTTATTGAAGAAGTCGACGTGGCCGGTCCCAAGGCCGGTGAAGTGCTGGTACAGATCGTCGCCACCGGCGTCTGCCACACGGACGCCTACACCTTGTCCGGGAAAGATCCAGAAGGCCTGTTCCCTTCCATTTTCGGCCATGAAGGCGCCGGCATCGTGCAGGAAGTGGGTGAAGGCGTCACCAGCCTGAAACCCGGCGATCACGTGATTCCGCTCTATACCGCCGAGTGCCGCCAGTGCAAATTCTGCCTCAGCGGCAAGACCAATCTTTGCCAGGCGGTCCGCGCCACCCAGGGCCAGGGCCTGATGCCCGACAGCACCAGCCGCTTTTCCCTGAACGGTAAACTGCTGCATCACTATATGGGCACCAGCACCTTCTCCGAGTACACCGTAGTGCCGGAAATTTCCCTGGCCAAGGTCAGCAAGGAAGCGCCGCTGGACAAGATCTGCCTGCTGGGTTGCGGCGTTACCACCGGCATTGGCGCGGTACTCAATACCGCCAAGGTAGAAGCCGGATCCACCGTTGCGGTGTTCGGTCTCGGCGGCATCGGCCTGTCGGTGATTCAGGGCGCGGTGATGGCCAAGGCAGAACGCATCATCGCCATCGACACCAACCCGGCCAAGGAAACCCTGGCCCGCCAGTTCGGCGCCACCGACTTTATCAACCCGAAGGATTACAACGATTCGATCCAGGAAGTGATTGTCGAGCTCACCGACGGCGGCGTGGATTATTCCTTCGAGTGCATTGGCAACGTGAACGTGATGCGCTCTGCTCTGGAGTGCTGTCACAAGGGCTGGGGCGAATCCATCGTTATCGGCGTGGCCGGTGCCGGCGAAGAAATTTCCACCCGCCCGTTCCAGCTGGTCACTGGCCGGGTCTGGAAAGGCTCTGCCTTTGGCGGCGTCAAAGGCCGCACGGAATTACCCGGTTACGTGGATCGCTACATGAAAGGCGAAATCAAGATTGATGAATTCGTCACCCACACCATGGGCCTGGACGAGATCAATACTGCCTTTGATTTGCTCCACGAAGGCAAGAGCATTCGTTCGGTCATTCTTTTTTAAGAGGCAATAAATTCCGACCGTAGGAGATTCTATGTTGTCCACCCCAGTCTTCATGAGGCAGGGGCCGGCTGATAGTCGGTGCCATTTTTCATAAGCGCGAAGGCGATACGAACCAGTTTGCGCGCCAGGATGACTAACGCTTGGGTAGTTGCCAGCCCTCGATCCAGATAAGCCTGATAGACCCCTGCCCAACGCTTGCTCCGGCGAGCGGCCATGGCCGCGCAGTAAAGCAGCCTGCGAGCTTCTGAGTCCCCTTTCTTGGTCAGTTTTCGCTTGCCGGTTTTGGTGCCTGAGTCTCTCACGTGAAC
>NZ_LWFX01001285.1:0-5448 GCF_001635175.1 Alcanivorax sp. HI0083
GGAATCGACTCTGAGCTTCATCTTTATGATACCTTCGACGGCTGTAGATCAGAGGCTCTCACGCAGCCCGAAGATCGACGTTTTTCTGATGCGTTGGGTCTGCAACATGTTTCCGAATGTTATGAAGAAAGTGCAGTTTCCTTGCTCGAAAGGTTTAGTCTTAACTCTAAGGTAGTATTTCATAAAGGAGATATTACTAATCCTAACGATACTATCGTTCCAGACAAGATTTCACTCTTGCATCTTGATGTGGATTTTTATGAGCCAACATTGTCTGCACTGAGGCTGTTTTATGATCGGGTTGTTCCAGGTGGCACCATTATTGTGGATGATTATTATTTGAATTTGGTGAACTGCCGACAAGCAGTTGACAATTTTGTTTTAGAAAAAGACATAGCCGAATTTATAGACATGAACCGCTTTTCATCGTTTTCCTTAATTATGAAGAAACGCCAATGAAACTCGGTTTTTATCAGCTGATCAACTCTAGATTGGCAAATTGTATTGAGGAAATTCATTTTCATAGCAGGTACTCACCTAGTGTGGATGCCTACTTGATAAAAGAGATTTTTGAGAAGGAAATATACAGATTTCAATGTGCTCATGAGGCGCCACTGATTGTTGACTGTGGTACCAATATCGGTCTTGGGCTTCTTTATTTTAAGACAATATATCCTGATAGTCGCATCGTCACTTTTGAAGCGGATCCTCTGTCGGCCAGCGTGGCAAGAAAAAATATCAATTTTCTCGGTCTGACCGGAATTGATCTTGTGGAAAAGGCCATTACGGATACAACGGGCTCCACCGATTTTTTTGTTTTCCCTGATTCTTTAGAAAACATTCCCGTCTGCTCGACCTTTGAAAATGCTTTGGCAAGAAGGCGTATTATTGTAGAGAGTATGGCTGCAGCTGAGCTGCCTTGTTTGGATAATGGCGTAGACTTTATGAAGGTTGATATTGAAGGCGGAGAAAGCAATGTGATATCGAGCCTTGTAGAGTCAGGGAAATTAAGAAAAGTTAAAACCTTTGTTATCGAATACCATCACTGGGTTAAGCAGAAATACTCGTTCGATGAATTCCTCACTGTTTTCAAAAGACATGGCTTTCTTATGGAGATGGTTGATGAGGAATGTGCTCACCCTGCGTATCCTGAAACTTCAGGGAACAGTATTTTGAAATTCATTCGAGTGGATTGATATCGTGACAAAATCTGTAAAGGTAGACGTGATAGTTGTCGGAGGCGGGCCAGCGGGTGTGGCTTCTGTACGTACACTCACAGCAGGTGGTGCTCGCGTAGCATTGATCGAAAAAACACGATTCCCAAGAAGCAAGCCTTGCGCTGGTGGACTTTCCGCTGGAGCCGTGCGTTTACTTGATTATGACTTCACTACTGTTGTTCGTGAAAAGGTTAACGAGCTGAGACTGTCCTATAAAGATAAAAAGCCGGTTATCATTAAAGCGGAAGAGCCAATCGCATTAATGACTAAACGAGCCGAGTTCGATAGTCTTGGGATCGAAGCAGCATTGAGTACCGAATGTCAGTACTTTGTACTACCAGAAATTAGTGGAATTGAGCTTCGTAGGGATGCTGTTGAGCTAATCTATCCTGGCCTCAGAATTAAGGGCAACTACCTGGTTGCGGCGGATGGTGCGGGGAGTACTATACGGCGTTTGATCTCCGGTCGACCGAAGGGGGCTTTTGGGGTAGCTATTGAAGCCGACGTTGATGCGAACGAAGTTAATACTCAAGAAATTAGAACAAAAGTTGATTTCGGTTTTTCTCCTGGAGGGTATGGCTGGGTATTTCCAAAAGGGGATCACTACAACGTTGGTTTGTATTCCTGGAATAGTCGCCATTCCCGATTTGTAAATCGTCCAGCCCTTAAGCAATATGCTCAGATTTCGTTGGGAGAGGTAAATCTTTCGGATATTCGTGGCTTCCCCATCGCAATTTCATGCTCAAAGAAAAGTATGGGCAGCGGAAGAGTTTTGTTTGTCGGTGATGCAGGAGGGTTTACTTATGCCTCAAGTGGTGAAGGTATTTATGGTGCAATACTTACGGGGCAGCTTGCCGCTAAATCAGTACTGATAGGGGGCGATGTTGTGAATAATTATCGTGCTACCTCCTCTAGGTATCTACGTAGATGCGGTCTAAATAGAGCTTTCTCTAGGCTTATTTACCCCACGTTAGGCGTTTCCTACCCTTTGTTCGCGGCACGGCTTAATAGTCAGGCAATGCGCGCATCCATGTCATTGGTAGATTCAGAGAAAAGATGATGAAAGCAGTGATTTTATGTGGTGGACAAGGGCTGCGTATGAAAGGCTGCTTTGGGAATACCCCAAAGCCATTAGTGGAAGTACAGGGCAAGCCTATCCTTGAACATATAATTCATCATTATTGTCTTTATGGGGTGTCTGAGTTTGTATTGTTGGTTGGAGCAAATGAACTGGCTTTTCGGCAGTTTGCTGATCGATATAAGGGTGGCAGCGTTTTAATAAAGGTGCTTCAGACGGGGGAGGATACTCCTACAGGTGGTCGCTTGGCTATTGCATCGCATTTATTTAAAAATGAGAAAAACGTCTTGGCTACATATGGAGATGGAATCGCCAATCTGAACGTCGATGCCTTGGTAGACCAGCATATTTCTTCTGGTAAAGGTGTGACTTTGACCGCCGTACAGCCCCGGCTGCCGTTCGGTTTACTAGATGTTGATGATAGTGCCTCTGTCATTTCTTTTATCGAAAAGCCGATGATGCCTCAGCTGATAAATGGTGGTTTCTTTGTGATTTCGACCGAGGTTTTAAAGAAACTTGATTTAGACAGTGATTTTGAAACTGATGTGCTGCCTTCCCTTGTTGACAAAGGGGAGCTTGGTGCATATTTCCATAAGGGTTTCTGGCAGAGTATGGATACTTATAAAGATGTTGTTAGATTGAATTCGATGGAGTTGCCGACGCTTTAAGAATTATGACTCTTTGACATTTTGTATTTCTCTAACTCGCCTCTGTGAGTAAGTATCTCTGTGAGTAGCTTTGCGGATTGGTGTTCGTAATTTCTAGAAAAAACAGGGTCTTTCTTCGCTTTTGCTGGGGTTGGAGAGTCGGTTGCCTCGATTTTTATAAAGCTTGAATCCGTAAATCTGATATAAGAGCCTTCTTTAACAAATCCCTTATTCTGTACCAGGTTTTTCCCTGGAATAATAGCCTCCATATCGTGTAGAGCCTGTTTCCAACCCCAGCGCAAATCCCAGGTGCATCGGTCATCCAGACGTTCAAAAAAGGGAGTAAGTAGGCTGTTTGGGTTCTGCAGTTTATCAATTACTCCGTTGTCTTTTTTTCCATAAGGAAGGGGGGAGTTACGTAAAGTTTGCCATTTTTCCGCCCATGTGGCCCAGCCCCAGTAAAAAAAAGCAAAAGGGACTATGTATGCTTTGTTTTCTCTATTGCTCGCCCCAAGGTTGCAGCCAATGATGCTTCCTATTTCCTCAGCGTTTTCATAACGCGCCAACATTCTATTGCAAAAATCAAAAAAAGATGAGGAGGGTACGGTATCGTCTTCCAGTACGATGGCGCTTTCCTCAATGCTAAAGACATGATCGAGCCCGTTATGTATAGAGTCATTGATGAGAAGATGCTGATCTTGGAAAAGGTAGATAATCTCGCCTGGTAATTGCCATTGACTGATGCTGTGTCTAATTGCCTCGACGGTAAGTCTTTCCTCTTCAGATGAATATAGATTACTAACTACATATAACCTAGGGGGAGAGTAAGATTTTATTGCCTGGAAAATTTCCTCCAGGAATTGTCGTTTTCTGTAAGTAAAGAGTACAACTGGGGCGTTATTGATCGTAGTCATTGGTATCTCTATGGTAAATGCCGTGTTCTTGATACCAATTAATAGTCTCAACTAGAGCCTGATGTAGAGGGGTCTTTGGCTCCCAGCCGAGAACCTTGGCGATTTTTCTGCAATCAAGTGACTGATATGTGATTTCACCAAAATTCTGGTTCTTAATAATTACTCGCGCTCGGCTTTCAGGAATGGCAGATTGAATGAATTTCACCATGTCGAGTACAGAGATGGCGGTTGGGTTACCTATGTTGAAAGCCTGCCCATGCACCCTGTTTTGTGGTGCAGTCAGCAGTTGTAGGTAAGCATCTGCAACATCAGTTGCATAAATGTAGCAGCGTTGGAGCAGGCCAGAGCTGCGGATAATGATGTCTTGGTTTTTTAGGCATGAGGCAATGGTTCCGGGTATGATGCGGCTGAAGTTTAAGTCATAGGCTCCGAAGGTGTTGCCACAGCGGGTAATGGTGACGGGAAGAGCATGCGTATGGAAGTAGCTTAGGGCGAGTTGCTCAGTAGCTTGTTTGCTGAGATCGTAGGGGTATTGTGCTTTGAGCTCAAAATCCTCTTGGTAGGGCTGCTTTTGGTGTTGGCCATAGGCTTTATCAGAGGAGGCTACAATTATAGAACGCAATTTCCCGTACCGCCGAGCGGCCTCGAGCAGTAGCCAGGTGCCACGAATATTGATGTCAAAAGTGGATTCTGTATCAGATAGAGCATTGCCGACGATGGGTTGGGCGGCCAAGTGAACCAAGTCTGTGGGCTTATGACGGGTAAACACTTCTTCCAGTAATCCAGTATCGCGGATATCACCTTCAATTTGAATCTCGCCATGCGCTTGAAATGGGTGGTTTCTGGCGAGGCTGATGACGTCAGCCCCTTCAGCAAGCAGCCGTTTACTGAGGTGCGTACCTATCAGGCCTGACCCGCCGGTGATGAGAATTTTTCGGCTTTTCATTTGCATGGAAGAAAATCAATCATAAGGTTTATTCGACGATTCTGAGCATGGTTTTTGACGCTGTGTCTATAACTGTAGTCAAACATTATCTCGTCTCCTGCATTACGTAACTCTTTCTTATGACCGTTACATTGCATCTCGCAGCAACCGTTAATTAGGTCCTCCAGTAAGAGATGGTAGACATAATGCTGCCTGGTGTGCGTGTGCTCTTTCAGAGTTGCATTAGGCCCAAGGACTGATATTGCAGCAAAAAAAACCCCGGGAACTTTATCAAGTAGAGACGTTGTTAAAGGTAAAAGATTCATCGCTTCTATTTCGGTTATAGTTTCCCCTTTTTTATAGATTACTAAGGCCGTATGATCCCCTTGGCGAACATTGTAGCCGGCTTGATCTTCGCGTAGTCCGTTCTCGAAGACCCAATTTTTTAGATGTGTATCAATTCCCATTCCGGCATTCACGATTTCTTGTATGTACTGGCTTTCTTTGTATGCGCGCCTGAATTCGCAAGCAATTTTTTTATGCTGGCGTCTTATGGTTTGAAGAAAAGTGAATTGCGATGTAGGTATAAACATTTCGTCTTGGCGTCAGGATGGGAAAAAAAGTCTCAGGGCATATCGAGTTGAACTTGTGCCTGCATTCATTCTTT
>NZ_LWFX01001286.1:0-4975 GCF_001635175.1 Alcanivorax sp. HI0083
CGTCAGGCATCCGGCGTCGAGCGTTTGGCAAAGTGCCGGGTATTCGGGATAAACCCATCAAACGTCGAGTAGCCTGTTCTTCACTCTAAATCCGCGAAGAACCTTTTTTATGCCGCTCTGCGGCTGCAACAGCCTCCACGCAACACGCCTCACGCCTGCGCGCATAGAGAAGCTCACTTCACGAAAAGGCTGACTTCGGCGCACTCTCCTATACCTGTCCGTCTTGGTATATCCTTGGGCCTTCGTTTCCATCCGAATAGTCGTATGACCCACCCCGGCCCCATTGGCATTTTTGATTCCGGCATCGGCGGCTTGTCTATCGCCCGCCGCATTCGTGAGCTGTTGCCCAACGAAAACCTGCTCTACGTGGCGGACTCCATCCACGCGCCCTACGGCGAAAAATCAGAGCACTATATTCAGCAGCGATCCGATGCCATTACCCGGTTTCTTATGGAAAACGAGGCGAAAGCTATCGTGGTCGCCTGCAATACCGCTACCGTCTCTGCCATCCGGCAACTGCGGGCCGATTACACCTTGCCCATCATCGGCGTCGAGCCAGGTATCAAACCCGCCGCCCTGCAAAGTAAAAGTGGGGTTATTGGCGTACTGGCCACTAGCCAGACACTGAAAAGCGAATCCTTTAACAACCTGAGCCGGCTGTTCTCGGAAAACGTGCGCGTGGAAATCCAGCCCTGTCCCGGGCTGGTTGAACAGATCGAAGCGCTGGAGCTGGACAGCGAAGCGACCCAAACCCTGGTCGCCCGCTATGTACAGCCACTGATCCAAAAAGGGGCGGATCATATCGTCCTGGGCTGCACCCACTATGCGTTTCTGGCGCCGCTGATTCGCCGGGCAGCGGGAGCCCACGTGGAAGTAGTTAATACCGATATGGCAGTCGCCCGCGAAACCGTGCGGCGACTGCAGATGCACAATTTGCTATCCGATAGCCCGCAAGCAGGCAGCGCCACGTTCTGGAGCAGCGCCGAACCGTCCCTGGCTCACCGGCAGCTCTCTGAACTCTGGGGCGAACGAGTCACCGTCCACCCCATGCGCTAGGGCACATCAAACAGCCTCTGCGATCGACGGCAATCACCTTGTGAAGACCGGCGAAATGCTTCCAGTGTTCCACCATTTTCTTTACGGATATAGGCAGGCAGGAACAGAACAACGCATTCCCGTTTTCGCTACATATAAAAATGCCCGACTCCGGTGACACGGAATCGGGCATTTCTGTTACTTCACGCGCATGTCTTTTGCACGTTCTCAATCATCGCTATGGCGTTACGATATTGAACCAGAACTCGAAGTCATCCAGACAGGACACCAACTCGGTGAGCTTGTCCTGGTCCCCTTCGACTGTCACCTTGCCGTCTTCAATGGCCTTTTCCAGGGTGATCTCCTGGAGCATGAATCCATTGAGAGTATCGCGGGTCATGTTGATGGTGGCATCGGCATCGTCAAACAGACGCCCCTCACTGTGGTTCAGCACACCGTGCACCATTTCCACCGCAAAGGACTTGTCCTTGTCGGTGAATACGAAATTGAGCTTGAGGTGCTTGCCCTCTGCCTTCTCGGTGTTCAGGCGGACGCCAAGGAAGTCGAAGAACAGGCTCTCATCCATGGCACGAACGGTATCCGGGCTGGCAGTATTGGGCGTCGGCAATTGCGCCACACCATTACGCAGTTCCTGGGCGCCGCTCAGGTAGAAATTACGCCACGGACCACTTTCTGCCTGATAGCCCATCTGCTCCAGCGCGTCAGCCTGCAGGTTCTTGGCTTCCTGGTTATCCGGATCGGCGAAGACGGCATGATTGACCACTTCCGCCACCCAGCGATACTCCCCTTTTTCAAAGTAGTCACGGGCCTTGTCCAGCAACGCATCCGCCCCCCCCATCATCTCCACGTAACGCTCGGCTGAATCCGCCGGAGGCAGTTCATGCAAGGTCGCCGGGTTGCCGATAAACCAACCCAAGTACATCACATAAGTAGCCTTCACGTTGTGACTGATGGAACCGTAATAACCGCGGTTGGAAAAGTTCTTGGCGATGGCATCAGGCACTTTGATTTGCTCTGCGATCTCCAACATGGTGTAGCCCTGATTGGCCATGCGCAGGGTTTCATCATTGATGAAGCGATACATATCCCGCTGCGTGCTGATATGCTCATTGACCTTGTCCTTTCCCCACACTGGCCAGTGGTGCATGGCGTACATCACTTCCACTTCATCACCCCACATGTCCAGCGCCTGATTCAGATACTTGGACCAGGCCAGCGGATCGCGGATCTTGGCGCCACGCAGCGAGTAGGTGTTATGCAGCGTATGAGTCGAATCTTCAGCGGTATTGAGCGCTTTCTTTTCCTTGATGTAATAGAGCATCTCGGACGGCGCCTCAGAACCTGGCGCATTCAGAAACTCATACGTCAGCCCGTCAATCTTGTGGACTTCACCGGTCTTTTCAATGATTTTGGTGGGAGGAATCAGAGTAACCGTACCGGCTGAGGTGGTGGTCCCCAACCCGGCGCCCACTTGACCTTGCGGGCTGGGCGGCAGCAGGTTGCCATACATGTAACTGGCGCGGCGACTCATGACATTACCGGCCATCACATTCTCGGCAACAGCGGCATCCAGAAAGCCCACCGGCGCATAGATGTCCACCTTGCCCGCGTTGACATCCGCTTCATCGACCACACCACGAACGCCACCATAGTGATCCACATGGCTGTGGGTATAAATCACAGCGACCACCGGTTTTTTCGGGCGATGCTCGTAATAGAGGTCCAGCGCCACCTTGGCGGTTTCTGCAGACACCAACGGATCCATGATGGTCAGGCCTTTCTCGCCTTCCACAATCGTCATGTTGGAAAGGTCGAGATTACGAACCTGATAAATCCCGTCGGTCACTTCAAATAACCCGGAAATATTCAACAACTGGGATTGGCGCCACAGACTCGGGTTAACTGTTTCCGGTGCTTCCGAGCCTTCCTCAATAAAATCATACTTGGCCGGATCCCAACCCATACCGGATTGCCCTCTTCACCCTTGATCATTTCCTTGGGAAGCGGCGCGATGAATCCCTTATGGGCCAGCTCGAAAGACGTGTTATCCGAGAACGGCAAGTACTCTTTCAGCGCCTGATTACTTTCCTTGGTGGCCGCTTCAGCGGGCTTGGGCCCTTCTTTACTCTGCCGTAGCCTTGTCAGACTTGTTCTGCGGCGCTTTTTCCGCCACCGCCGGTTGGCCGGCCTCTTTCTGTTGCCCGGCGGATTGTTCGCCTTCATCACCACAGCCTGCAAGCATCAGGCAGGCTGTGAGACTGGAGTAGAGCAGTACGCTTTTCATAACAGTAGTCCTTGTTGGAGAGTCCTTGATCAAGGTCCGGCAATAGCTGTACCCCTATGCCCACCTGAAAATCCATCATCGCGAAAGGTATTCAGGGTGTAAAGATTTACTATCTGCGCCCTCCAGCCAGCCTGATAGCCAGGGAATACCGGCGCTAGCGGGAAGGTATGCAACAAGGATCCCAGCATCCAGCACGCTTATGTCAATGCAGTGAAACACCGTGAATAGCCCTGCACAGAGAGCCAGTTCACGAAAAGCAAAAGACGAACCGCTTGAGCGTAATGCTCTGGCTTCATGGTCAGGTCTGCAGCCTGAAGGAGGGAGGGGGGGCCTAGTCAGCCCTTGAGATGCTTTCCTGCAATATCGTCATGTCCATATGGCGCTCCACCATATCGGCAAGCCGGTCCAGTTGCTGCTCCCGGTGAGCGGCATAATCTACGCCGCGATTATCGTGCAGACCGGCCCAGGCAAGGATGGCGTTGCCACTGTCTGCCAAATCAAACAAACCGTGCAGGTAACACCCCATCACCTGGCCATCCTCACTCATGGCCCCATCGTATCGGTCACCCAGCATCAGCATGGGGCGGCTCAGCGCCTCTCCGCGGGTAATACCGTTATGAATCTCGTAACCTTGAACAGGCGAATCTGAGGCCAGCAGTTTCCCCTTTGTGTTGGCAAGCTGTTTGCCCGCTATCAACTCGGTGCTCATGGCCAGCCAGCCCAGCCCCTGGCTGCTACCGGGGTGACTCTCCAGCCCCTGAGGGTCATCAATCCGCTCGCCGAGCATCTGAAATCCCCCGCAAATACCCAGCACCTTGCCGCCGTAACGCAAGTGCTTTTCGATCTGCTTGTCCCAGCCTTGTTCGCGCAGGAAGGCCAGGTCCGCACGGGTGGCCTTGCTGCCCGGGAGAATCACCAGATCCGCCTGCGGCCAGGCTTCCCCCATCCTGACGAAGCGCAGGTTCACACTGGGATGCAGTCGCAGGGGATCGAAATCGTTATGGTTGCTCATGCGCGGCAACAGCGGCACCACCACATTGAGTGCATCGCTTTCGTGTTCGCCCTGCTCATCCACCGCATCTTCCGCATCCAGGGTAAGGCCATGCAGATAGGGCAGCACGCCAAACACGGGTTTACCGGTGCGATCTTCAAGCCAGTCAAGCCCGCTCTGCAGCAAGGAAAGGTCGCCACGGAAACGGTTGATGACAAACCCCAGGGTGCGTTTCTGTTCGCTGTCGGAAAGCAAATCCAGCGTACCGGTGAGATGGGCAAAGACACCGCCGCGATCGATATCGGCAACCAGAATAACCGGGCAATCCACCATCTCGGCAAAGCCCATATTGGCAATATCATTCTCGCGCAGATTGATTTCCGCCGGGCTGCCTGCGCCTTCCACGATGACCACATCGTAGCGGGAAGTGAGCGCCTGCCAGGCCGCCAGCACCGCTTCACTGGCGGTCTTTTTGTAGGCGTGATAATCCAGCGCCTGCATATTGCCCAGCACCTTGCCACGAATAATCACCTGCGCGCCCATATCTGTTTGCGGCTTGAGCAACACCGGATTCATGTCACTGTGCGGCTCAACACCACAGGCCAGCGCCTGCAAGGCCGTAGAACGACCAATCTCCCCACCGT
>NZ_LWFX01001287.1:0-1594 GCF_001635175.1 Alcanivorax sp. HI0083
GCGAGTTCAGCAGCAGCAGCCCGAAGGTCACACCGATAATGGCCAGCGGCACCGTGGCCCAGATCACCAACGGTGAACGCACCGCGTCAAACAGCAAAATGGTGATGATGAACATGAACAGGTAGCCCATGGGCAGGCTGCCGAACACCGCCGCCTGGGCATCCTTGGAAGCTTCGTATTCACCGCCCCACTGCAGGGAGTAGCCCACCGGCAGTTCCAGCGCTTCGATGGCCGGGCGAATCCGCCGCAGCACCTGATCCGCCGTTTCATCCCCAAGCACATCCGGTTCCGCCTGCACGGCAAGGGTTCGTTTACGGTCGCGGCGCATGATCAGGGCGTTTTCCCATTCGGTCCTGAAGTCCGACACCACCTGCGTGATGGGAATATACGTGGCGTAAGCCGGCGACCAGACCTGCACGTCGTTCAGGTTGTCCGCACTGAGGCGCTCGTTGTCCGGTGGCCGCGCCACGATCGGCAACAGCTTGCTGCCATCCCGGTACAGGCCCACATCACGGCCACTGAAGTTCAGCGCCAGGGTGTTATCCAGGTCCTCACGGGTAATGCCGGCCCGCCGGGCCTGGGCTTCCTGAAACTGGGGCCGGATCACTTTTTCCTGCTGCCGCCAGTCATGGCGGATGCTTTCCAGTCCGCCATCGTCGTGCATGATGGCCTGGGCTTTCAGGCCCAGCGCCCGCAACTCTTTCGGGTCCGGCCCGCTGAAACGGGCTTCGATGGAAGCCGCCGGGCTCGGCCCGATCATCAGGCGCTTCACCTTCGCAAACGCCTGCAGATGCTCGTTTCGAATCAGCTCGCGGGTCGCCGCCAGGGTCGGATTGATCTGCTCCCGGTCGGCGACCTGCACGATCAGTTGCGCGTAGCTGGGGTAACTCTTTTCCGGTGCATAGGGCAGCATGAAACGCTGCGCGCCCTGGCCGACGGTGGTGGTCACCTGCTCCACGCCGTCCATCTCCAGCAACGCCTGCTCCAGCCGGGCGGCAGCATCCTGGGTGGCGCGAATATCGCTGCCCTGGGGCAACCAGTAGTCCACCAGAAACATGGGCGTATTGGAGGGCGGGAAAAACGCCTGTTTAACGAAACCAAAACCGACCACCGCAATCACCAACAGCGCACCCATGGCGCTCAGGGCGATCACCCGATGATGGATGGCACGGTCCAGCAGGCGGCGATAAAGCACAAAGACCCTGCCGGCGTAAGGGTCTTCACCCTCCCCGTCCTGGCCACCCACATCCTTCTCGCTGAAGAACACATTGGCAAAAAACGGCACCAACGTAATCGCCGTCACCCAGCTGAGCATCAATGAAATCAACAGCACCCAGAACAGGGTATTGGTGTATTCACCGGTGGCGTCGTCAGACAGGCCAATCGGCGCAAACGCCATGATGGCAATGACCGTGGCACCCAACAGCGGCCAGACGGTCTGGCGGACAATCTCTTTCGCAGCCTCCAGTTTGGACAGGCCACGCTTCATGCCCACCAGGATGCCCTCGGTCACCACGATGGCATTGTCTACCAGCATGCCCAGGGCAATGATCAACGCCCCCAGGGAAATCCGCTGCAAATCAATGGCCATCAT
>NZ_LWFX01001288.1:0-1305 GCF_001635175.1 Alcanivorax sp. HI0083
TGTCCTGGGTAGATAGCGGCACGGTGTAGCTCCAGAAAGGGTTGCTGTGCGCGTATTCTACGTATTACCCGGCCGAAAAGCAGCCGTCATGTGGGTTAGTCATGAGGGCTTGCGAGTACAGAGAATTCAGGAGAGAGGGGCCATGGCGAAGTCCAGCCGTTCCAAGACCAGCAAGGCTTGGTTGAAAGAACATTTCAACGACCCGTGGGTGGCCAGGGCCCAGGAGCAGGGGTATCGCTCCCGGGCCAGTTTCAAGCTGCTGGAAATGCACGAGAAAGACCGTTTGTTCCGGCCGGGAATGACGGTGCTGGATCTTGGCGCTGCGCCGGGGGGGTGGAGCCAGGTGGCGGGCCAGCTGATCGGCGGCAAGGGGACGGTGATTGCCAGTGATATTCTCGCCATGGATGCCCTGCCGGATGTGACCTTCATTGAGGGGGACTTTCGTGAGGATGCGATCTATGAGCAAATCCTTGCGGCGCTGGGGGATCAGCGGGCAGACCTTGTAATGTCCGACATGGCCCCCAATATGAGTGGTAATAGTGCTGTAGATCAGCCGCGGGCCATGTATCTGGCAGAGTTGGCGCTGGATATGGCTGAGCGGGTGCTGGAACCGGATGGCCTGTTTCTGGTCAAGGTATTCCAGGGTGAGGGGTTTGAAGACTACCGCAAAGCGCTGCAAAGCCGTTTCAAGCGCGTCGTCAGCCGCAAACCGGCGGCAAGCCGGGCTCGCTCCACAGAGGTCTATCAGTTGGGTTTTGGCCTGAAATAGGCGGTGAAAGCCGTAAAATGGCTATATTCCTGTCCGAACCGGCATTACGTTGCTTCTGGCAAATGGTGTAAGGTGTAAGAGCCTGCGTATAGGCTCCAGGCAGGTTCTAAGTTCGTTAGTGTGCGCGCGAGCGCCCGGATTAATCGAGGTCTCCCTTGAACGACATGACCAAGAATATTGTGCTGTGGCTGGTGATTGCCGGCGTCTTGTACGTGGTGGCATCCAGTCTCAGTACGCAGCCTGCAACCACAGATGTGCCCTATTCCACCTTCATTTCGCGGGTAGAAGACGGCAAAGTGCAGGAAGCGAAAATCGGCGAAAGTACGATTACCGGGACCTACACGGATGGTGGCCAGTTCCGCACGGTGAAACCGCCGACGCTGGACACCAATCTGATGCCCACGCTGATCCAGAATGATGTAAACGTGGTGGGCCTGGAGCCCCAGCGTCAGGGCTTTCTGACCCAGCTGTTCCTGTCCGTACTGCCCATTCTGCTGATTCTGGCCATCTTTATCTTCTTTATGCGCCAGATGCAG
>NZ_LWFX01001289.1:0-421 GCF_001635175.1 Alcanivorax sp. HI0083
GCCGGCACTGGTGGATAACGACGGCAAGCTGCTGCACGGCGCTGCAGAGGGCAACCTGGTCATCGCCGATAGCTGGCCCGGCCAGGCCCGCACCTTGTGGGGCGATCACCCGCGTTTTGTGCAAACCTACTTCACCAGCTTCCCCGGTTATTACTGCACCGGTGACGGAGCACGCCGTGACGAAGACGGCTACTACTGGATTACCGGGCGCGTGGACGATGTCATCAATGTGTCCGGCCACCGCATGGGCACCGCGGAAGTGGAAAGCGCCCTGGTCTCACACCCCAAGGTGTGCGAAGCCGCCGTCGTCGGTTATCCCCATAACATCAAGGGCCAGGGCATTTATGTCTATGTGACCCTGAATGATGGCGAGCACACCAGCGATGCCCTGCATGACGAATTACGCCAGTGGGTGCGCCGG
>NZ_LWFX01001290.1:0-1802 GCF_001635175.1 Alcanivorax sp. HI0083
CCTGACCGTGAGCCCGGCTACGGTGCGCAATATCATGTCTGAGCTGGAGGAGTTGGGGGTGCTGAGCAGCCCGCACACCTCGGCGGGGCGCATCCCCACAGAGCTGGGGTACCGCCTTTATGTGGATTCGCTATTGGCGACCAGTGTCATGGAGCGCCCGGACCACCGACACTTGAAGAAGGAGCTGCGGCAGCTGCTGGCGCCGGAGCAGTCCTCCCAGGAGTTGATTGCCCAGGCGTCGAAAACCCTGGCTGAGCTGACGCGCATGGCCGGGCTGGTGGCAGTGCCGCGGCGGGATGTGTCCACATTGCGGCAGGTGGAGTTTTTGCCGTTGTCGGGCAAGCGGGTGCTGGTGGTGCTGGTGGTTAACCGCTCCGAGGTGCAGAACCGCATCATCCATACCGATCGGGATTACGATGAGGTGGAGTTGCGCCAGGCGGCCAACTATATCAACCACACCTATGCGGGCTGCGACCTGAACAGCATTTGCGATGGTTTGCTGGATACCATGAACGCCGACCGCCAGCAGATGGATGCCCTGATGCAGACGGCGGTGGCGGTGGCGGACAAGGCCCTGCGCACCGAGCGGCCCGATTCCGATTATGTGGTTTCCGGGGAATCCAACCTGATCCAGTCTGCCGAGGCGGAAAACCTGGGGCAGCTGCGCAACCTGTTCGACGCCTTCAACCACAAGCGCGATATCCTGCATTTGCTGGAGCGGTCCATGAAGGCCGACGGGGTGCAGATCTTTATCGGCCGTGAATCCGGCTTCCAGCCCTTCGAGGATTATTCGCTGATTTCTGCACCCTACCAGGCGGATAACGGCCCGATGGGGGTGCTCGCCGTGGTTGGCCCCACCCGCATGGACTATGAAAAGGTGATTCCCACCGTGGATATTACTGCCAAGATCCTCTCGGCAGCGCTGACCCAGCTTTAATCTCGTTGACAGTGGATAGTTAACAGCTGCGCGGGCGAGGTTGTCGATTTTGGAACGTATGAGGCCGCGCCTAGGCTTGTGGGCGCGGCCTTTTGCGTCTCAGAAGCTGATCGGGGTATCCCGCAGCGCTGCCAACTGACCACTATCCACTGTCAACTGCCCCTTCCCCCTTGAATCCCCACCAATAGTTCCCATATCTTTGCCCGCTTTCCTGATAAAAGCCCGGATAGGGATGTGGAGTGATGAATGAGTGACCAGGAAAAAGACCAGAACAATGCCGAGCCGCAGGTAGAAACGGTGGAAGAGCAACAGGCTGCCGCCGCCGCTGAAGCCGAGAGCGAGCAGGCAGAACCTACCGTTGAAGAGAAGCTGGCTGAGGCAGATGCCGAGCTGGCCAGGGTTAAGAAGGCGCTGGCTGAGGCGGATATCCGTGCCCAGGCGGAAGTGCAGAACGTGCGCAAGCGTGCCGAGCGGGATGTGCAGCATGCCCGCAAATTCGCCCTGGAGAAGTTCGCCGGTGATCTGTTGAGCGTGGCGGACAACCTGGAGCGCGGTCTGGCGGCGCTGGATGCCGAGGACGAGGCGCTGAAAGGGGCCCGTGAGGGCATCGAGCTGACCCTCAAGTCCCTGCTGGATGCGTTTGCCCGTTACAACCTGGAGCAGATCAGCCCTGCGGACGAGCCGTTCAACCCGGAATTGCATGAGGCCATGACCATGGTGCCGGTCCCCAATGTGGACCCCAATACCGTGATCGAGGTGCTGGAGAAGGGCTATCAGCTCAACGGCCGCCTGATTCGCCCGGCGCGAGTGGTGGTCAGTAAAGCCCCCTGATTGGGTGTGGGAAAAAGCGATTCGGCCCCTTGAA
>NZ_LWFX01001291.1:0-10785 GCF_001635175.1 Alcanivorax sp. HI0083
TCAGCCGATGGATTCTTTATCGGCGTATGAATAGGTGCGGGGTGGGGCCAAATCTCCTACCGTCTGTACCCTTGGGTCAGATGCTCCTTTGGTCCCTCCACCCCGGCAAGTCCTGCATGGTTGCAGGAAGAGCATTCAAACATACAAGTTCCCTTCCAGGGGACGAACCGGCCCGTAAACATGGAAAGATCGAAATCACGGGTTACTCAACCGTCGATTGCAGCAGACGGTTATCTCTGTCGCCTCGCTGCGCTCGGTTCGTCCCCTGGAAGGGAACTCCTACAGCGGCTTCGTAGACAGCAAAAAGCCCCGGAAAACCGGGGCTTTTTCGTGTTGCATGTAGCGTGACGCGTGCTGCGTCTCCTGTGCTACCGAGGCTGCATACGGATACCACCATCGATACGGATGGTTTCGCCGTTGAGGAATTTGTTCTCGATCATGTGGCACACCAGCTGACCGTATTCCTGCGGATGCCCCAGCCGTTTCGGGAACTGGGTCATTTCGATCAGCGGCTGCTTCACCTTGTCCGGTGCCGCATTCATCAGCGGGGTGTTGAAAATCCCCGGGGCGATGGTATTGCAACGGATACCCAGTGGCGCCAGATCACGGGCGATGGGCAGCGTCATGCCGACCACGCCGCCTTTGGTTGCCGCGTACGCAACCTGACCAACCTGGCCATCAAAGGCTGCTACCGAGGCGGTATTCACAATCAGGCCGCGCTCGTTATCTTCACCCGGCTCATTCTCGGCCATGGCTGCCGCCGCCAGGCGCGCCACATTGAAAGTACCGATCAGGTTGATCTGCACCACCATGTTGAATACGCCCAGATCGTGCGGCTTGTTCTCGCGGCCCACGGTTTTCATGGCAGAACCCACACCGGCACAGTTAACACACACATGAATGGCACCAAACTTGGCCACGGTGGCCTCCACCGCGGCTTTCACCGAGGCTTCGTCTGTCACGTCAGTCTGGGTGAAGGCTGCATTATCACCCAGCTGGGCCGCCACTTCCGGGCCTTTCTTGTCGTCACGATCAAAAATCATGACCTTGCCGCCCTTGGCAATAATCGCTTCTGCAGTCGCCTGGCCCAGGCCTGAGGCACCACCCGTAATCACGGCCACTTTATCGGTAATATTCATATGCTCTCCTTCTTGTGAAAGGTAGAAAGGTAAAGAGGGTCCATAAAAGGTTGTCGCAGAGTATACCCAGCTCGGCGCAGAGGCTCATTGTTGCTTTCGCTCAAACCGGGACTGCTTTAAGGTGAGATTGCGTCATTGCAGTCATTATCAAACAAACCGCTTTGACCCACGGCATGGGAGGGAAAGCCTTGCCCGACACCGTCAGACAGGACGATACCACCTGGCTCGCCGATGCATACCGACGAACCCGGCGATTCAGCGAGCAGCTGTGTGAACCTCTGCTCGCCGAAGACATGGGCCTGCAAGCCTGCCCGGAAACCAGCCCGCCGCGCTGGCACCTGGCTCACACCACCTGGTTCTTCGAAACCTTTCTGCTCAAGCCTCACCTGCCCGGTTATCAGCCCGCCAATCCCGCATTCGAATACCTGTTCAACAGCTACTACAACGGCATCGGCGAGCAATATCCGCGCCCTCAACGCCATCTTCTATCGCGCCCCACTAACGATGAAGTGATGGCCTGGCGCCACCAGGTGGATGCCGCCATGAACGCTTTGCTGGCGCGGGCCGATAACCTCACGCCGCTGGTACAGCTGGGCATCAATCACGAACAGCAACATCAGGAACTGTTGCTCACCGACCTGAAATACAGCCTCTCCTTCAACCCCCTGTCACCGGCCATCACCCAGCCCGTGAACATTCCAGGCGACACCCCACCGCTGACTTTTCAGGGCTTCGAGGGCGGACTGGTGGAGATTGGCGCTTGCGGCGGCTTCGCGTTCGATAATGAAACACCTCGCCACAAGGCCTGGCTGGAACCGTTCCAGCTGGCCAACCGTCCCGTGACTCAGGGGGAGTTTCGCGCCTTTATTCTGGATGGCGGTTACCGCAAACCGGACCTGTGGCTTTCCGATGGCTGGAGCTGGGTGCAACAGCAACAAATCGAACGCCCGCTGTACTGGAACGCGGCACTGACCGAACACTTCACCCTGGCCGGACAGCAACCGCTCCACGACAACCAGATCCTGGCCCATGTGAATTACTACGAAGCTGACGCCTACGCACGCTGGGCGGGCAAACGCCTGCCCACAGAACAGGAATGGGAACACGCGGCCTACAGCCAGCCGATCACCGGCACCTTCGCGGATTCCCCGTCCGATAATCGCTCGTTTCAACCCGGTGCTGCCCGCGACGCCCGCCTTGCCCATCTGTTCGGTGATGTCTGGGAATGGACCGCCAGCGCCTACCTGCCTTACCCGGGCTTCCAGACGGCCCATGGCGCAGTGGGCGAATACAACGGCAAGTTCATGTGCAACCAGATGGTACTGCGCGGCGGCTCCTGCGCCAGCAGCGCCAACCATCTGCGCGCCAGTTACCGCAATTTTTTCTATCCCCAGTTGCGCTGGCAATTCAGCGGCATCCGGCTCGCCTGCGACAAGAAGCCCAATGATGGCTGACAGGCGCACCACTCCGACTTCTTGCAGAGGCTAAGATGAAGCATCAACAGACTCCGTTGAACCACCAGCAGCTTTGCCCGAACCTGACGTTTTACGATCTGTACCCACCAGCCACCGATATGCTTGCGGAGGTCAGCCAGTCCCTTTCAGCTCCCGGCCCGTCCCTGCACCCCAAGTATTTTTACGATGAAGCCGGCTCCGCCCTGTTTGACCGCATCACCCGCACCCCGGAGTACTACCCCACCCGTACCGAAACCTCACTGCTGACCGGCTATGCTGAAGAAATCCAGGCACGGCTCAACCAACCGCAAACCATTGCCGAACCCGGTGCCGGTAGCTGTGAAAAAGTGCGCCTGCTGCTGGATGCCTGGCAGCCCCGTCACTACATGCCACTGGAAATTTCCCGTGAGTGCCTGCTTGGCGCCTCTCGCCAACTGGCCCAGGATTTTCCCGACGTGCACATCAGCGCCGTGTGCGCCGATTACTGCCAGGCGATGGCCATGCCACAAGCCTTGGCACAACCGGGGCGGGTGGTGTTTTTTCCCGGCTCCACCATTGGCAATTTTGAACCGGCCGCCCGCAGCGAATTTCTCAAGGGGCTACGCAAACTGGCCGGCCCCGGCGGCGCCCTGCTGATCGGCGCGGATTTACAAAAGGCCGATACACAGCTGAATGCTGCCTACAACGATGCCCAGGGGCTTACTGCGGCCTTCAACCTGAACGCCCTGCATCACCTGAACCGGGAACTGAACTGCCAGTTCGACACGGACAACATGCGCCATGTGGCGTTCTATAACCGCGCACAGCAACGCATTGAGATGCACCTGGAGTGCCTGTGCGATCAGGACATCCAGCTGGGAGAACGCAGCCTGACCCTGAAAAGCGGTACCCGTATCCATACCGAGAATTCCTACAAATTCACCGTAGAAAGCTTCAGTGCCGAACTGGTCGCCGCCGGTTTCACCCCGCTAAGCTGCTGGACGGACCCACAAAGCCTGTTCAGCCTGCACCTGGCCCAGGCATAACGGGAACGTAAAAGCTGTGCCCCCCGATTGCGCAAATAGTGTGAACCGGTTCCAGTGCCGTTATACTGAGCGGCGTTTTTCTGTCCATACTTGCCAACGATAATAAATGGGGCTGCGGTGATAACCGTGGCATAGGGAGATCGGATGCTTGAACTGATCAGCGCAGCGCGCCGGCGTAAACGCCCGCCTACGCACCAGTTGTTTGATGTGGTCACCATGGAATTCCGGGTGGGCCTGCTGGATATCGACCTGAACATGCATCTGAACAACGCCAAATACCTTAAGTTCATGGACCGTAGCCGGCTGGAACATGCCGTGGTCACCGGCTTGCTCAACCGCATGCTCGAAGCCCGCTGCAACGGTGTCGTGGCCAATACCGAAATTGCCTATATCCGTGAACTGCGCCCCTATCAGCAATTTCAGGTGCATACCCGGATCCTCGGCTGGGACGACAAATACGTGTACTACGACCAGCGTTTTGAATCCCAGCGCAAACTGCACACCCACGCCCTGCTGCGCGTTGCCAATGTCTACGGTGGCAAATCGGTGAGCCCACAGACGGTGCAGGAAATGACCGGCATGAACCTGACCTCCCCCGCCTTGCCGGAATATGTGGAGCAATGGAAGCGGTTGCTGCAGACCAAGCGGCGGTTGACGGAAAGCGACTAGCGACCTGGCTACGAGCTACGAGCTACGAGCTACGAGCTACGAGCTACGAGCAGCAAGATAGCCCAAGATACGAATAAAACAACCGCCCAACAGTAAAAAGCCCCGAACGTTCGGGGCTTTTTACTGTTCACCTAGCCACTAGAAGCTCGCAGCTCATAGCTGCTTATTCCGTCGAATAGGTATAAAACGGCGCCCAGCGCTTCTCTTTCACGCCACTGCCACCGTAATACACCCCCGGCTCATCCAGCCGCAGATCGGCGATTTCCCGCAGCGCCAGCGCGCGGGGCACCTGTTGCAGTGGCCCGGCCTGCTGGTAGTCTTCCGGGTTGGCAACCAGCTCTTCCATATCCAACGGACGGGTTTCCGAATAGCGGAAGAAGTATTCCTGCCCACCATCCACCTTCAATGGCATCTCAAACACCATCTTCAGATACAACACACTGAGCGGGCGGCGAGCATAGAAATCGTGGGTGCCCGCGGGCAGTTCCAGCCATTCATAGGCACCGGCCTTCAGGCCGAACAATTGAGAAGAGTCCATGAAGAATACCGGCGCCTGGACTTCTTCGTAGCCCCAGCGGGTAATCGGACGGTAGATGTAGACCATGGCATTACGTGGATCGAGCGTATCCATGGGGGCAAAGGTTTTTCCCTTTGGCGCATCCAGGAACGCCCCGGGGGTGGAAGGAATCCCCATTCCCACTCCAGAACAACCCGAAATAACCCAAAGGCAAGCCGCCAGCAGCACAGCCAATCGCATTATTATTCTCCAGCGTTGCCATATCCGGTGCTCCCGGATCGGCCCTGTTTATTATTGCGTGCAATATAAAAGCATTTTGATGGCCCAACTATGGCCGATTTACCCGCATTGCTCAAGCGCGAGAGGCCCGGCATGCCGGCTCTGGGGCCCGCCACATACGGCGTGGCGGGCAAGCGCTCAATTTACCGGCAACCGACCAGCGCCGCTCTCCCAGAGCCGGGGTTTTCTGTTAGGATTTCGCCATGGCAGTAAATCGAATCCACACCCCCTGTATTGGCGTCTGTTCCACCGTTTTCGGTGACACGGTTTGCCGTGGCTGTCGCCGTTTCAGCCACGAGGTGGTGCACTGGAATGGCTATACCAACGAGGAAAAGACCATCGTCTGGCGGCGCTTGAACCTGCTGCTGTGTCAGGTGGTGGACAACTACTTTGTGGTAGCGGACGCCGACCGCCTGGCCGCCGAGCTCGATTTCCAGAACCTGCGCTATCAGACCCAGCTGTCCCCCCAGGGCTGGGTACCAGAGTTGCTCAAGGCCGCGGGTTCCAAGATGATTCCCTACGACCACTTTGGTCTGCACGCCCTCCCCCCCACCGAAGCCATGACCCCGCGCCAGCTGTACGACCAGATCAGCGCGGAATGCCACGCCCTGTCCCAGGCGCACTACGACCGTTCCTACGCCCGCCCGGTGACTCTGGTAGCAGAACTCACCGAGCACGCCGCCCGGGAGAAGGGGTTGATCTAGCTTCTAGCTTCTAGCTTCTAGCTTCTAGTACATGATCGCCAAGGCATTCGTTGGAGCAACAACGAAACGCAAAAAAGCGCCAACACCTGAAGGATCATTGTTTTAACTCGCCGCTAGAAGCTCGCCACTTGCTCCTGTCATTTGTCCCCATCTGACCGAAACAGCCCTTCACCAATACACCATTCACTGGCACAGTTGCGGAATGATCATTCATTCACTTTCTGTGCGAGCTTGATATGGCCAATGCTTCCCCCGCCAGCGCCCCAGGCAAAGAGTCCGGTAAGCGGGAACAGATTATCCGTGCGGCACTGAGCGTGTTTGCCAAGCACGGCCTGCACGGCACGCCGGTGCCCCCCATCGCCACGGAAGCCGAGGTGGGCGTCGGCACGCTATATCGCTACTTCGACAACAAAGAATCCTTGATCAATGCGGTATTCCAGGACAGCAAACAGCGGCTGCAGGACCGTCTGCTCACGGATCTGGACTTGATGCATCCCTCCCGCGCCCTGTTCGACACCCTCTGGGCGCGGCTCACCGCCTTTGCCCGGGATGAACCGGACGCCTTCCAGTTTCTGGAAATGCAGGATCACCACAGCTACCTCACCGAAGAAAGCCGCCGCCGCGAACAGGCCTTGCTCATCCCGCTGGGAATGATGGTGATCATCGGCCAGCGCACCGGCCTGCTCGGCAATCACATGAAACCCGACCTGGCCATCGCCCTGTTCTGGGGCGCCTTTGTTGGCATATTCAAAGCCGAACGGCTGGGCTACCTGACACTCAGCGATGATGACCTTAAACAGGCAAGAGACGCCTGCTGGCTCGCCATTGCCAATCACGATCACTAGGAAACGATAGCCATGACCCCAACCCATATCCTGATTACCGGCGGTGCCGGCGCTATTGGCGGCCAGCTTGCCGGCCAGTTTCGACAACACCACCCCGAGGCCCGCATCACCCTGGTCGATTTGAATGCCGAGGCACTGGCTGCAGCTGCCGAGCAACATGGAGCCCAGGCAGAAACCTGTGATCTGACAGATATCGACGCCCTGCCCGCCTGGTGGCAGTCGTTGGAGGACCGTCGCGGGCCGGTGGATGTGCTGGTCAACTGCGCCGGCATCATGGACATCATCAGCATTACCGGCACCGGCTGGGAGAAGGGCAAGCGTCTGCTGGATATCAACTTCACCGCACCCATGCGGCTGATGGACCTGGCGCTGCCCGCCATGGTGGAGGCCCGTCACGGTTGCGTGATCAATGTGGCCAGCATGGCCGGGCGCGTACCGATTCGTGGCTGCAGTTATTACGGCGGCGCCAAGGCGGGAATCGGCCTGGCATCGGAAATTGCCCGTCTGGATCTGAAGAAACAGGGCGTCAATGTGATCACCGTCTACCCAGGCCCGATCCAATCAGGACTGGAAAGCCATGCCCGCAGCCAGGTGAAAAAAGGCCCGGTGTCCCGCTATATCCCCACCGGCAAGCCGGATGTACTGGCTGAGCGGATTTACAAGACCTTCCGCAAGAGCGGCGCCCGGGTGATCTACCCGGCTATCTACAGCCTCGCCAAGCAAGTCGCCAACCTGAATCTGACCAACCGGGCGATGGATTTCTTCAGCCCGCAACCGAACCAGTAACCACGGACCGACCATGACACAGCAAGCCAACACTCCGATTTATGACACCCTGATTGTCGGTGCCGGCATCAGCGGCATCGGCCTGGGCATTCGCCTCAAGGAAGCCGGGTTCGCGAACTTTGTGATTCTGGAAAAAGCCGCCGACCTGGGCGGCACCTGGCGAGACAATACCTACCCGGGCTGCGCCTGCGATGTGCCCTCGGCATTGTATTCCTATTCCTTCGCACAGAAACCTGACTGGACCCGGGCCTTTGCCGGCCAGGCGGAAATTCTCGATTACGTCCGCGATACCGCTGAGCGTTACGATATTCCTGCATCGATTCGTTTCAACCAGGCAGTAGAACGGGCGCAATGGCGCGAGAGCCAGAACCTGTGGGAAGTGCAAACCGCTGATCAGCTGTATCGGGCCCGCACCGTGGTGGCCTGTTCCGGCTATCTGCACGAACCGATTATTCCGGCAATTCCCGGCCTGGAAAACTTCGCGGGCAAGCTGTTTCATTCCTCGCGCTGGGACCACGAGCACGACCTGACCGGCGAGCGCGTGGCGGTGGTGGGCACCGGCGCCTCCGCCATTCAGTTCGTCCCGGAAATACAACCGAAAACCCAACACCTGACCTTGTTCCAGCGCACCCCGCAATGGGTGCTGCCCAAGCCGGATCACAGCATTCCCAAGATCGAAGAAAACTTCTTCCGCCTGCCGTTCACCCTGAGCGCCTGGCGCAAGATGCTCTACGGCGGTTTTGAAACCTTCGGCATCGGCTTTCGCCGCCCGGCCATCCTGCGGCAGATCCAGAAGCTGGGCCTGGCGCACCTGAAAGTGGCCATCAAGGACGCAACGCTGCGCGCCAAGCTCACCCCGGATTACACCCTTGGCTGCAAGCGCGTATTGATGAGCAACAACTACTACCCGACCCTGAACCAGCCCAATGTGGATGTCTTTCACACCGGCCTGAAAGAAGTCCGTGGCAACACGCTGATCGGCCAGGATGGCAGCGAATGCGAGGTGGATACCGTGATTCTCGGCACCGGTTTTTTTGTCACCGAGCCGCCCATCGCCAACCATATTTTCAATGATGCCGGCGAGTCGCTCAGCCAGATGTGGGAAGACGGCATGCAGGCCTACCGGGGCACCACCATCAATGGCCTGCCCAATGCCTTCATGGTGCTCGGCCCCAATCTGGGCATCGGCCACAACTCCGCCTTTATCGTTATCGAAGCGCAGATCAACTACATCGTCAGCACCCTGACAACCATGCGCGAACAGCAGCTGGGCCGCATTGAAGTGAAGGCCGAGGTGCAGCAGCAGTACAACCGCAAGGTCCAGAAAGACCTGCAGGGCACGGTCTGGAACACCGGCGGCTGCTCCAGTTACTACCTGGACAAGAACGGCTTGAACAGTGTCGGCTTCCCCTGGAGCACCCTGGAAATGCAACGGCTGCTGAAAACCTTCGACGCGGACAACTACACCCTGACACCCGCTACCCAAAAGGTATTCTGATCATGAGCAAAACGGCTTCTTCTTCCTCACCCCGCCGCGCCCTGGTCATCGGCTGTGGAGGCGTCGCCGGCGGCGCCTGGTCCATTGCCGCCCTCCATCAGCTGGAGCAGCAACTGAACTGGGACGCCCGCGATGCGGACATCCTGGTAGGCACCTCCGCCGGTGCCGTACTCGCCACCCTGCTGGGTAGCGGCGTGTCCGTGGCCCAATTGCGCGACTGCCAGCAAGGCACCAGCGATCGCTGCCAATGGGACCACGACACCGATACCGGCGGCGCACTTCCGCCCTTGCCCGGGGCCCGGTTTACCGGCGCCAAACTGGCACTGAAAGGATTGCGCGGCGAGATTTCACCACTGACAGCGATCTGCGGGCTGCTGCCACGGGGGCAGTTCGACATGACGCCCTTCCGTCAGCTGGTCAATACCGTCACCGTCGGCAAAGACTGGGTCAGCCATCCAGCCACCTGGATCATGGCGGTGGATACTGACAGCGGCAAACGGATTCCTTTCGGCAAGGGCGGCGCGCCCAGCGCCAGCATTGCCGATGCGGTGTGCGCATCCTATGGGGTGCCGTTCTGGTGCCCACCGGTCACCGTGGCCGACCGCACTTACATTGATGGCGGCGTCGCCTCCCCCACTTCCGCAGACCTGCTGGCCGACAGTGCAGTGGATGAAGTGATCGTGCTGGCCCCCATGGCCTCACGCCAGCCGGACCAGCCCCGCTCCCCCCTGATGAAGATAGAACGGCGGGTACGCCGTTACATGACCGCAATCGTGGACCGGGAAGTGGCCTTGCTGGAAAAAAGCGGCAAGACCGTCATCCGCATTGAACCCAATGCGCAGGATCTGACCGCGTTCGGTTACAACATGATGGACCCGAAACGACGCCGACAGGTCTACGACACCGCACAAATCACCACCGCAGACACGGTGCGCATGGCTATCGGCTGATGGACTAACGAAAGCAGGCCGGGTCATCCCCAATGCTGTTCACTTAAGAGAAGCAGCGCTGCGCCAACACCTTCGTCATGCGAGCATGACTTCCCACCAATCCCGAAGTTAGAGGGGAGGGGTTGTGGGAAACGATGTTTATAGCGCGAAAGCTTCAGGTCTGGCACAGAACCTTAAGTGAACGGTATGACGGGAACACCCTGGCTTTGTTGCTTTCCCGGGCAAGCGCAGCCTTGCCATCGGGACGGGAGTCGCGGCCAAACCGCTAAAGGGAATCGGCCGCCTGAGTCAGGGTTAGCTGGATATTTTTTAACGCCGAGCGAGCTTCGATTCCCTCAGAATGGGCAAAGAAGCCCAGCATCAGCGCGCCCGCGACCAACATCATCAACGCCAGCAGCATCAACTTTTCTTTTTCCAGCACGCGCCGTAGCGGCGAGCGAGGTGTCTCTTCGCGGCGATTGAGACTGTTATTGTGATCATGGCGGTCTTCTATCGTATCTCGCACCGTGCCTCCCATACTGTCTATGTATGGTTGTACCCACCCAGCCGGGCAAGCACAAGACACGGGCAGACCGCTGGTCTGACAAGCGCCGCGCCCTGCCGGCTACGACGTGATGCGGCGAACCCGGATCACCAGCTCCCGGCCAACGACCTCATAGCCGTGGGCCTGGGCAATCTGCTCCTGCCGCGCCTCGATGACCGGATCACGGAATTCAATCACCCGCTCCGTTTCCACGCACACCATATGATCATGGCGTTCACCGAATGACAGCTCGTACACACAGCGGCTCACCGCGCCCTGGGAAAACTGATGACGGGTGACCAACCCCACCTGCTCCAGATTCAGCAACACCCGGTAAATGGTTGAGATACCGATTCTTTCCCCCGCCTGATACAGGCGGGCATAGATTTCTTCAGC
>NZ_LWFX01001292.1:0-6125 GCF_001635175.1 Alcanivorax sp. HI0083
CCAGTCTGGCCCGCACTCGTTGTTGCGCTTTTTCGATGGATGGACATATCTCGATCCCAGTTAGGGGACACCTTCAAAAGCGCGCCCTCTGTGCCCCGAATGGGGTATAGATTGCGAACCAGACTGAAAGACTGAGTACGCAAGGAGTTTTTCAGAGGTTCCCTAAGGTACGAGTCACGAGGAGCGAGAAGCGAAAACCTGACTGTCCCGGCTTTCGGGTTTTGACTTTCGAAGCTCGCTGCTCGTAACTCGATACTGTCGTGATCGCGCTGCCAGCGACGCTCTTGCGGATCGACGAGCTACTGGTTCGAGTTTCCAAACACCGCGCCGATCAGCGCACTCCCCTGCTGCATGGGGTTCTGGCGAATCCGGGTTTCCTGTTGGCCAATGCGGGTATAGAGCTGGTCCATGCTGTTGTCGATGACGTAACTTTCCAGGTCCAGATTGGGCTTGTTAGTAAGCGGTAACTTATCGTAGGCGCCAAGCAATGTCTGATACTGGTCGTAGAAACCGGTCTTGCGCAGGTTCTCTTCCACAATCGGCTGGAAGCGCTGGCGCAGGCTGTTCTCGGTCTCCCCGCGGAAATACTGGGTCGCCGCCGTATCGCCCCCCTGAATGATCCCCAGGGCATCATCCACACTCATGGCATTGATGGCGTTCTTGAAGACCGGTGCACCGGAGGCCACCGCCTTTTCTGCGCCGCGATTCATGGCCGTTTCCAACTGATCCACGTAGCTGCCAAGGCCAAATTGACGCAACGTATCGGTCACCGGATCCGCGGCCTTGGGCAGCTTCAGGTTCATGGCCCCTTCCTGGGACAGCTGGGCGGCGGCCACATCCGTCCCCTTGATCAGGGCTTCCTTAATGCCGGCGGCCAGTTTCTCATCGGTGTTGTAACCGGCATTCTTGGCCATCTGGTTACCCATGTTGATCCAGGGCATGGCCGATTCCATGTGCTGACAGCCGGCCAGCGCCAGGCCCAGAGCAAGAGGAAGTAGTTTCTTCACGGTGTTCTCCTTGTTGTTGTCGGGCATGCTACTGCATGGGCGGGGGCGGCTAAACACTTCATTGAGTGGAAAGTTTAAAGTTCAAAGTTGAAACGCGGACAAGGCCTTATCGTCGATAAAACGATTTTCACCGCGATCAGGGTATCAGCGGTTGCGCGGGCACGGGCTTTCAGGGCCCAATAACCTGACTCGCGCTTTTCAACGTTAAACTTTCAACTCGCTCCTGCTTTTATGACCGACGACGATTACCGCGAACAACATAAGCAACGCCTTGCCTACATGCCCTGGCTGTACGGGCGATTGAAGCCAAAGCTCCGGGCCTGGGCAGAACCCTGGCAACAGGGGATCCAGCAACGGTTGATGGCGTTGGAGACGGTGCACCTGGGTGAAAATTGCTTTGTGGCGCCCCAGGCCGCTCTGTTCGCCGAGCCGGGTCGCGATATTATCGTGGGAGATGGCTGCCAGATCGCTGCTGATTGCGTCATTCACGGCCCTGTTCGGCTGGGTCAGCGGGTCAGCCTTAACCACCATGTGAGCCTGGAAGGGGGCGCGGCGGGTATCGACATTGGTGATGACACACGCATTGCCGCATATTGCACCCTCTTTGCTTTCAATCATGGCATGGATGCGGACCGGCTGGTGCGCGAGCAGCCTGTGACTTCCCGGGGGATCCGTATTGGCTGTGACGTCTGGATCGGTGCCCGTGCGGGTATCGTGGATGGCGTCACCCTGGGGGATCATGCCGTAGTGGGCATGGGCGCGGTGGTCACCCGTGACGTGCCGCCCTGGACCATCGTTGCCGGCAACCCCGCCCGTCCCATTGGCCGTCGTCCGGGTGCCCCGCCGCTGTCGGCCTCCTCCTGAACGCAGACTGTCATGGCTGGCAACAGTCTCACTATTGAACGGCGTTTAGATGTTGTGGTTAACTGTCCGCTGCGCTGACGCAACGGGATCACGCTCAAACCGGAAAACAGGCTCGTTACCTTTTACGTAACTGGCTCCAGAACAACAGGTAACTATTGCAGGGCATACCCATGGCACGCCGAAACCAACACAGCCGCGAAGAATTACAGGCCCTGGCCATCGACGCTGTGCGCGAGCTGGTGGCGGAACAGGGGTTGGGAAAACTGAGTGTGCGCAAGGTGGCGGAAAAAATCCGTTATACGCCCGGTATGCTCTATCACGTTTTCGCCAATCTCGATGACCTTATTCTGCATGCCAACGCGGCGACCCTGGATACCCTGTTGGGCGACATGCAGGCGTCATCCAACCTGCCCCCGCCCCGGGCGCTGCATCAGATGGCCAGCGCCTACCTGTCATTGGCACGCACGCAAACCGCACTGTGGCAGATGGTGTTTATGCATCGCATGCAGAATGCGGCGCCGGTGCCCGCCTGGTACCAGCAACGCACGGCGCAGTTGTTTGAGCGGGTGGAACAGCAAATGGCCCGGTTGGCAGATGGACAGTCTGCCGCTGCGATCCATCTGGCAGCCCGTACCCTGTGGAGCAGTGTCCATGGCATTGCGGTATTGGCGGCAGAAAACAAACTGGAAGTGGCCGGCGATGTGGATGAGCAGGCCATGCTGGATTCGTTGCTGGAACATTATTTAAATAGTTGGGCGAGGGAGAGTTGAAAGTTCAAAGTTGAAACGCTAACGATGTTCTACATGACGGCAAATATGCTGCCCGCGTTCATGGGGAATGGCGCGGGCTGCGCTTTCCAGAAGCTGACCATCAGGATCGCGATTCGACTTTGAACTTTGAACTCAAACCCGAACAAAAACCAAAGGCGAAAAAATGCAGAAAGGGTTGTTTTCATTACTGGCGTCGCGGCGCTTCGGGCCGTTTTTCTTTACCCAGTTTTTGGGGGCCTTCAACGACAATGTGTTTCGGCAGGCACTGATTCTGTTGATTGCCTCCGGTGTGGTCAGCACAGTCAGTGTGAACACGTTGAACAATGTGGCATTGGCTTTGTTCATTCTTCCCTTCTTTCTTTTTTCGGCGTTGGCGGGGCAGGTTGCGGACAAGTACGACAAGGCCACCCTGGTGCGCAAGATCAAAATGGTGGAAGTGTTCATCATGTCTGCCGCCGCAGTGGGCTTCTTTTTTGATGGTGTCTATTTCCTGTTGGCCGTGTTGTTCTGCATGGGCCTGCAATCCACCTTTTTCGGGCCGATCAAATATTCGATCATCCCCCAGCATCTGACCGACAAGGAGCTGGTATCCGGTAATGCGTTGGTAGAAATGGGGACTTTTCTGGCGATTCTGCTGGGCTCCATATCTGGTGTGCTGCTGAAAATGGATGGCGTGGGCGACGGGGTCGTTGCCATGACGGTGGTGGGGCTGGCGTTGCTGGGTTATCTGGCAGCGAGGGGGATTCCCGCCGCCCCGGCTGCGGATGCATCCATCAAGATCAACTGGAACCTGTGGAAAGAAACCTGGCATATCGTCGGTTATGCGCGGGAAGTGAAATCCGTGTGGATGTGCGTGCTGGCGATTTCCTGGTTCTGGTTTATGGGGGCGGCCTATACCACCCAGCTGAAAGTCTATGTGGATGATTACCTGTTTGGCACCGATGGGTTGTACGCGCTGTTGCTGGGCACCTTTTCCATAGGCATCGGGCTGGGTTCCTTCCTGTGTGAAAAACTGTCAGGCAAACGGGTTGAGCTGGGGCTGGTGCCGCTGGGCTCCATTGGCTTGAGCCTGTTCGGCATCGATCTGTTTTTCTCCTACGCCGGGCTGGCCGGTGTGGCCCAGGCAACCACGAACAGCATTGGTGTTGTCAGCTTCCTGCAGCAGCCAGGTGGGTACCGGGTCTTGCTGGATCTGCTGGGCATTGGTGTGTTTGGTGGTTTCTATATTGTGCCGCTGTTTGCGTTCATTCAACACCGTGCCAACCCCAAGCATCTGTCGCGGATCATCGCTGCCAACAATATTCTCAATGCCCTGTTGATGGTGCTGTCAGCGGTGGCCGGCATTGTGCTGATCGGTCTGCTGGAAATGACGGTCCCGCAGTTCTTCCTGGCGCTGGCGCTGACCAATATTCTGGTGGCGGCGTATATCTACACCGTGGTGCCGGAATTCCTGATTCGCCTGCTGGTGTGGATGCTTACCCACACCATGTACCGCGTGAAGCATGAGGGAATGGAGAACATCCCGGATGAAGGCCCCTGCATGCTTGTCTGTAATCATGTGAGCTACGTGGACGCCCTGCTGTTGGCCGGTGCCATTCGTCGCCCGGTTCGCTTTGTCATGTTCAAGCCGATTTATGACATGCCGTTGCTGAATTATATTTTCCGCACCGGCAAGACCATCCCGATTGATTCGAAAAGCCGTAATCCGGCCATTTACGAACAAGCCTTTGTGCGTATTCGTGAAGAGCTGGCCGCCGGGGAAGTGGTATGTATCTTCCCTGAGGGCAAGCTCACCGGTGACGGTGAGATCGATGAATTTCGCGCGGGCATTGAGAAAATTGTCAGTGACAGCCCGGTGCCGGTTATTCCCATGGCCCTGTCCGGATTGTGGGGCAGCGTGTTCAGCCATAAGGGTGGCAAGGCACTGACCCGCCTGCCCCGGCGTTTCTGGTCGCGAATCAAACTGGCTGTTGGTACGGGGGTGCCGCCCCAGTCCGTGCAAGCCGGCGATCTGCGCACGCGGGTGCTGGCGTTGCGCGAACGCCCCTGAGGGCTGCATGGTTGCCGAAAGCATACGCACAGTAACTTGCAGTCGCGCGAAAAGACCGGACACTCAATAATAAAGGGCAGGCTGTTTCCTTTGCCGGTATGAAAGGAAGGCCGGGAAAGCCCACAACGACAATAACAACAGGGAACGAATGTGTCTGACTCCCCATTGTCGCCCGCATCGCTACGGGCGCGGATCCAGCAGCTGTTGCTGCAATTGCCGCCGGTACAGCG
Organism: Alcanivorax sp. HI0083; assembly: GCF_001635175.1. Lineage (NCBI taxonomy): Bacteria > Pseudomonadati > Pseudomonadota > Gammaproteobacteria > Oceanospirillales > Alcanivoracaceae > Alcanivorax > Alcanivorax sp. HI0083. The sequence goes on from NZ_LWFX01001292.1 coordinate 4,922, forward strand.
TGCAGATGCCCGTTATCACGAGGTGGAGCAGGAGCTGCTGCACGGGTTGAAGCACCGCCTTGAAGCCCTCCATGAACCCGGCGAAATGGACGGTTCGCCGGACAGTCTGCACCAGCTGCTGGATGTGTCCATGGAGCAGAGTGTGCCGCAGGCCCAGGCCATGCTGGTGCAACACCAGTTGGCAAACCTGACGGCGGATGAAGCCCGCCTGCTGGCAGCGTTATCTGACGGCAGCGCTTTTCCCCTGCTGACCGTACAGAGCGGTGGGCGTTTCTCCCGCGGCGAGGTGCTGTACCGCCACTCCAATGTGGGCCGTGCGGCGGGTATCCAATGCAATGATTTTATTGCCCTGTACCTGAGCCGGCTGTTTGCCCAGGGACTGGTGATCGCCAGCAGTTTTACCGAAGCACTGCGGACCGATTATGAACTGTGTGAAGGCGATAGCGGTTTTCGTACGGCGAAAACCGAGCTGCAAACCCACCTGCCTAAACTATCCACGCGCCGGGAAACCCTGCGGATCAGTCCGCTGGGCCGTCAATTGTGGGCGTTAATGACCACCCCTACGGACGTTGAGGAGTAGCCCGTGATTACCGATTTGAATTTGATACTGGCTGACCTGCAAGCCAACTGGATTCTCTACCTGTCCATGCCGTTTGTGGCAGCGGCCATTGGTTATGGCACCAAGGTGGTGGCCATCAAGATGATGTTCAAACCACTGACATTCGTCGGCTGGCGCCCTTTCTTCGGGTGGCAGGGCATCGTACCGAGCAAGGCGGCCACCATGGCCAGCATCGCCTGCGATTTGATGATGGAACGGTTGCTGAAACCGGAGGATGTGTTCAACAAGCTGGACCCCCACCGGGTAGCGGAGGAAATTCGTGATCCGCTGATTCAGTCGGTGGAAGACATCACCCGGGAAGTGGCGGCGGAATACCAGCCGGGCCTGTGGGAAGCGGCACCGGAATCGGTGAAGCGGCTGATTATCCAGCGGATCCAGAACGAAGCGCCGCACATGGTCGAGCAGATCATGGAGGACATCAAAAGCAATATTACCCGGGTGTTTGACCTTAAGGATCTGGTAATCAACGCGTTGGTGCGCGACAAGGAATTGCTCAACCGGGTGTTTCTGGAAGCCGGCCATGTGGAATTCAAGTTCATCCGTAATTCCGGCATCTATTTCGGTTTTGCCATCGGCATCGTGCAG
>NZ_LWFX01001293.1:0-3525 GCF_001635175.1 Alcanivorax sp. HI0083
CAGTACCGCGGTGCCGCCGGCAGCATGAATATCGGCAATGGCCTCTTCCAGAGCGCACCAGGGCGTCGCCACAAAAGCGGATTGCCCCTGCTTCAGATAGCGGTTGAAGGCATGCCGGTGGTTGCGCACCCTGCCCGCTTCTTCAAGAAAACGGGCAAACAAAGGACGCCCAGGCGCATCGGTGCCCGCCAGTTCACAGGTGCGCTCATAACTGTTGGCCAGTGTGGCTGCGCGATCCAGACGGCGACCAATCTCCCGGGCACGATTTACCCGTGCCTCCTGCTGGGCTGCGACCCTTTCCTGTAACTGACCACAACCGGTATCCAGCCACAATCCAAGCACATGATATTCCCGGTTTTCGTGACGCACAGACAGTTCGATACCATTCACCAGGCTGATGTCGTGCTGACGGGCAGCCTCATGGGCTTCAGGCAACCCGGCCAGGGTATCGTGGTCAGTCAGGGCCAGACAGGTTACGCCATAGTCCGCAGCCCTCGACACCAGCGCTGCAGGGCTTAGAATACCGTCCGACGCTGTACTGTGACTGTGCAGGTCGATTGTGTGGTTACAAGAAATAGCCAGATCCTCTCAAGGTTCTCGATGTGTCTGCCGTGACTCCCATGCGTCACAGACGCTCACTGCGACAGGCTGACGACGGGAATCAAGGCGCAGGGTAGCATTTTTGAGCCCTTCACCGGCATCTTTAACGCCCTCCGGCTGCCATAAACTGATCAAACGGAATCTCGAATGAGCGAAAGCAACATCCCGGAACAGAACGGCAAGCCAGCCAGCGCCATGCCACCAAAGCAGGAAAGCTTGCTGGCCAACCTGCTGATCAATATCGTGATTCCGGCCCTGATCCTGGCCAAACTCTCCGGGGATGACTGGCTGGGCACCAAGTGGGCCATTGTGGTGGCGCTGGCCTTCCCCTTGCTCTACGGCCTGCGCGATTTCCTGCAGAACGGCAAGGCCAATTTCTTCTCTGGCTTGGGCATCGTCAGCATTATGCTTACCGGCGGCATCAGTCTGATGGAGCTGGACGCCAAGTATATCGCCATGAAAGAGGCTGCCATTCCGGCCTTGCTGGGCATTGCAACGATGGTATCCCTGCGCACCCGTTGGCCGCTGGTAAAGACTTTCATTTACAACGACAAGGTGCTGGATACCGACAGGATTGCCGCCAAACTGGAAGACAACAACAACCTCCACGCCTTCGAGCTGACCCTCAAGCAGGCTTCCTGGATGGTGGCGGCCTCCTTTTTCCTGTCCTCTGTGCTCAACTACGTGCTGGCCAAAATAATTTTGACCAGCCCGCCGGGCAGCGAGGCATTCAATGCCGAACTGGGCAAGATGACAGCTCTGAGCTACCCGGTTATTGTCTTGCCCTCCATGATTGTGCTGATTCTTGCCATGCTCTTCCTGTTTCGCCGCATCGGCAAGCTGACCGGGCTAGACCTGGAAGACATCATGGCCGCACACCACCGCAAACCTGAATAAAGAGCGAAACCATGCTGTACGCGATCATCAGTGAAGATGTCCCTGACTCCTTGCCGTCACGCAAACAGGCTCGCCCCGCGCACCTGGCGCGGCTGGAAGCCCTCCGTGATCAAGGGCGCCTGCAACTGGCAGGGCCACACCCGGCTATCGACAGTGAAGACCCGGGCCCAGCGGGCTTTACCGGATCATTGGTCATTGCGGAATTTGATTCCCTGGACGCTGCCCAGGCCTGGGCGGATGCGGATCCGTATATGGATGCCGGCGTGTACGCCAGCGTTACGGTAAAGCCCTTCAAGCGCGTACTGCCCTGAAAGCTACAGCCGCAACGAATGGGCAGTCATGGCAATTTGCTATTTTTTACAAAGACACCACGGCCTGCGCGGCGAAATGTGACTATGGTAGCGCCGCTACCCGCATGACTTCTTTAGACTGCGCGGCCTGACCTCAAGGAGTGACTGATGCTCGCTAGATTATTCTGTGTACTGGCATTGCTGAGTGCATCCAGCAACGCCCTCGCCGCTGCGGCCTGGGTGGATGACAGTATTTATGTACCCATTCGTGCCGCCGCCAACCCCAGCGGACGCATCCTTCACCGCGGGATCAAAAGCGGTACACGTATCGAGTTTTTGGGCTTCGAGGGCGACTGGGCAAAGATTCGCTACGGCGATACCGAGGGCTACATCGGCAAGCAATACCTGAGCCAGAGCCCTACTGCTGAAATTCGTCTTGAGCGCGCCACCCAGGCCAGCGAGCAAGCCAAGGCAGAAGTGGCGAAGCTGCGCACCCAGCTCGCCGAGATCAAGGGCGAGCGCGATGCCCTGTCGGAGCAATCCAACGAGTTGAAAAGCTCCCTGAGTTCACGCAGCAACGAACTCGAGCAGCTTCAGGAAGTGGCATCTGATCCCATTCGTCTGGACCAGGCTAACCGTCGCCTCAATGAAGAATTGAGCCTGCTGCGTTCCGAGCTGGATCAGGTCAAGGGTGAGAACGTGATGCTGCGCAGCAACAATACGTCCCAGCAATGGATCACTGGCGTGGGCATTCTGATTGTCGGCCTGATTGCCGGTGTGCTGATGCGTTCACGCTCTGGCCGTCGCCAGCGAGGCGGCTGGGCAAACTAGTCCGGATGCGGCCCGGGGCAACCCGGGCCGTCGTCTCGCTCCCGCCCCAGTGAAAAGCCGTTCTCTCGCCCCGCGTTAACGCCTATTCCGGGTATTCCCACACGGGCAAACCTGCCTGCACCTCCACCCTTAGCACAATGCCAGTAATGCCCTCGTAGCCCAGTGAACGAGGCCAGAATACATACGGTTCGATTTCATAGAAGAACCAGGGTCGCCAGACGCTACGTCGAAAGCGCACACTGGTGCGCCAGGTTTCAATCGCTGCAATGGGATCCGTATAGCCATCAAACCCCACCGAGTAGCCGATGCCGGATTGCTTGCCCAGGCGGGTATAGAGGCTCACCGTCTGATTGAAGTACCAATCACGGTTCATCTCGTTATTTTCTTCCGTCAATTCATATTCACTGCTGAAGCGAATCGTGGAAGCCTGCGTTAGCGGCCGGTCCAGCTCAAACAGGGAGTTGATGCCGAAGCCTTCCGGATCTTCCCAGTAGCCTTTCTGGGTAAACCGGAAATAGGTTTTTCCTCCCGGCAACGGCGTGTACCAGCGATAACGCGCGCGAACGAAGGTAGTGAATTCAGAGCGCAGCCCCGCATCCAGATCCAGATTCATTCTATCCGGCATCCTGGTTACCCACCGCAGGGCAGTGCGGAACCCACCCGAGTCGTCCCCCACCTCTTCTGGCCGACTATCCAGATCATTGCGCAGCTCACCACTGGTGTCGTCATCATTCTGGAAAAGCAGACTCAGGCGCTCCTGGGCGTTGGGCAGCTCTACCCGGGCGCGGATTTTTACCTCGCTGCCGTCATCATCATTGTCTTGCCAGCGGCTTGCGCCAATGATCCGCAGCTGTGTGCCAGGCTCTTCAGTATCAATTTCGTTGGGGCCGATAAAAAAACCATCGAC
>NZ_LWFX01001294.1:0-1172 GCF_001635175.1 Alcanivorax sp. HI0083
GCCGGATCGCGCACTTCCTCTGCCAGGATTTCCCCGGCACCACGAATCGCCGCCAACGGGCTTTTCATTTCATGGGTCAGCAGGGTCACGTTATCTTCCAGCTGTGCCCGTGCCTCCAGGCGTCGACGCATGGCGGTGACGGCATCCGCCAGGTCACGAATTTCATCACGGCCACGAAACACCGGTGGCGCCGGACGCTGGTCGTTGGCGACGGCCTCCGCATAGCGGCGCAAGTGGTTCACCCGGCGGCCAAGCCACCAGGACAACAGCCCACCCAGCAACAGGCACACCAGTAACGCCAGGCCGCCGTAGACCATGAGATAGCGCTCCGCCCGCTGCACAAACGGCTCGATGGCACGCCCGGGTTTACCCAGGCTGATAACACCGATAAGGCTGCCGTCATGGCGAATGGGGGCAGCCACGTACATCACCGAGGTGGATGGATCCTGTGGATCGCTGCGGGTGGTCCGCGCGCCGTAGCGGCCCTGCAAGGTCAGGTGTACATCGTTCCAGCGAGAAAAATCCTTGCCCTCATCCCGGCCACGGGAATCGAATAGCACCGTGCCGGTGGGGCCGGTGATATACACATGAGTGTGGATGCGCGTTTTCTTCAAGCCCCAGATATCCGCATCCGGGGTGCGCCCGGCGTAACGGTTAAGCGCATCCCGCAGCGCCGGCGTGATCACGATTTCCCCGTTAGCCGCATCGCTGGCGACAATTTCCGCCAGCAGATTGGCGGCATCCACCAGGGTTTCTTCCGCCGATTGGCGCACCAGCGGCTTAGCCTGGCCAAATACCAGATCCAGCACGAACCAGCCCACCAGACCCAGGATAAGAAAATAAAAGATCAGCAGGCGTTGACCGAGCTTCATGGCATTTCCAGCACGTAACCGATACCTCGCCGGGTGGCGATAAGCTGATCGCCGCCCAGCGGACGCAATTTCGCCCGCAGGGTCTTGATATGAGTATCCACGCTGCGCTCGAAGCTGTCTTCATCGCTATCGCAGATATCCAGCAGGTGGCTACGGCTGAACACCTGCCCGGGGCGCTGCACCATGGCCGCCAGAATGCGGTATTCCGAACGCGTCAGTGTCAGCGGTTTGCAACGAAAAGAAATACGAAACCCGGCTTCATCCACCTGCCAGGGCGATTCGTCAACGGCGTGAGCGGGC
>NZ_LWFX01001295.1:0-6465 GCF_001635175.1 Alcanivorax sp. HI0083
CACGCCTACTACGGTGCCACTGAGGGCCAGTTCGGTTTCATGCTGGAAGCTCACCAGCAACGTTCCCAGGGCTTCAAGGATATCGACCGGTCCAACCGCGACAGCGGTTTTGACAAGCGCGACTATGTGGCCAAGCTGCGCTGGCAGGCGCCGGAAACCGCTGATATCCAGCAGGCGTTTGAATTGAAACTGGAGCATTCCAGTGAAGTGTCCGACGAAACCTATCTGGGCCTGACCGATCGGGATTTCGAGCGTGATGCCAACCGCCGTTACGGCATGAGTGACATTGATCAGATGGACAATGATCGTGATGCGGTGTCCCTGCGTCATACCCTGGTGTTTGACGAGAACACCCAACTGAACTCCGTGGTGTACCGCAACGAATTCCAGCGTAACTGGTACAAGCTGGCCAGTATTGGTGGCCAGGGTATTGGTGGTTTTGTAGCAGATGCCAACACCAATGGCGGTGCCAACCAGGCGGTTCTGCGTGGTACCGCGGATGCCACGGACCTGGTGTTCAAGAACAATAATCGTGAGTACGTTTCCGAAGGCGTGCAGACCGAACTGAACCACCGTTTCCAGACCGGTTCCGTGGACAATGATCTGATCGTCGGCGCCCGTTACCATCAGGATGAAGTGGATCGCTACCAGCCCACGGATACCTTCGATCAGACCAATGGCAGCCTGGTGTACCAGACATCAACCTTGCCCACCGGCGGTGATAACCGTCTGGAAAATGCGGATGCCATGTCTGCCTGGATCATCGACCACGCTTACATCGGTGATTTCATTGTTACCGGTTCTCTGCGTTACGAGAACGTGGAAAGCAAAAGCAAGCGCTGGGGCGATCCGGCTCGTAACAACGTCAGTGCCCGTACTGAAAATCGTAACGAAGAACTGATGGCGGGTCTGGGTGCTACCTGGCTGCTCAATGACAACTGGTCGGTACTGGCCGGTGTGCATCAGGGCTTTGCGCCTGCAGGTGCGTCTTCCCAGAAAGGCACCGATGCGGAAAAGAGCGTCAACTATGAAACCGGTTTCCGCTACTGGAACGAGAACTTCAGTGCGGATGTGATCGCGTTCTACAGCGATTATGAAAACACTATCCAGAACTGCTCCATCGCTAACCCTTGCCCTAATGGTGACGATTCCGGCACCCAGAGCTTTGGTGAATCCGAAGTGCGGGGTCTGGAAGTGGGCTTGAGCAGCGTGGTCTGGGAAGGTGATAGTGGTCTTCGTGCCCCGATTCGCTTGGCTTATACCTATACCGACGGTGAAATTACCAAGGATGCGGATGATTTATCCGTGCTGGATGGTGATGTGCTGCCGTACCTGCCGGAGCACTTGGCCAGCCTGACGTTCGGCCTGGAAAAACCGGCGGCCTGGTCTGCACTGATGTCCGTCAGCCATACCGATGGTATGTGCATCGACAATAGCTGTGACCGTGCTGGTCAGGTAACCACGTTCAAACGCACCAGCGATTACGTGATTGCCGATATCGTGGCGACCTATCAGGTGAGCAGCGATATGGAAGTGTACGCCAAGGTGGACAACGTGTTCGACGATCAGGAAATCGTTTCCCGTGATCCTGCCGGCGCCCGCCCCAACAAGCCGCGTACCGGCTACGTGGGCATGAAAGTGCATTTCTAAGACAGCGGTTTGTAACCAAGGAAAAGGGGGCTTCGGCCCCCTTTTCTGTTTTCGGGCCCCTTGAAGCTACGCCTTTGCGACCCCATCTGGGATGGGCAGGGCCATCAGTGGTAGAATAGTGGCCAACCACAGCCAATACACCCTACAACCGCCAGGTAGTCAGTATGGATGTTATCCAGGTCATTAAAGACCAGATCGAAAAGAACCCGGTGATCCTCTACATGAAAGGGTCCCCCCAGTTTCCCCAGTGTGGGTTTTCCGCCCAGGTGGTGGAAGCGATGACCGCCGTTGGCAAGCCGTTTGCCTATGTGAATATTCTGGAAGCCCCGGAAATTCGCCAGAGCCTGAAAGAGTATGCCAACTGGCCGACTTACCCGCAGTTGTGGGTAGGTGGTGAATTGGTCGGCGGCTGCGACATCATCATGGATATGTACCGCTCCGGTCAGCTCAAGGAGCTGGTTGATGGGGTTGCCGTGGAGTCGGATGACAACGCCTGAATGAGGCGCTGTTACGACCCAAAAACCCGGCCTCAGTGCCGGGTTTTTTGTGCATGGCTGGCGGCGGGGCCTTGCCTCCGTAGGGGTGACATACTGCGCCAGCAGCGGGGAATGATAAGTTTTCCCAAAGGCTGACGGATTCGTTCAGTCGCTTGATGGTTGCGGTGTTGGTTCCGGTGCCATTGTGCTTACAATCAATGGCGTTGCTGTTGGCCATGGGAAGAGCCGGTGAAACAACGCAAATCCACAAGCCAGTGGCGCCGCTGGCATCGCTGGTTGGGGTTAGCCGTGGCGCTGCCCGTGCTGGTGCTATCTGTCACCGGCGTCCTGCTTAATCATATCGAATCCTTCGGCTGGTCGTCCCGGCCGCTGCCGCCATTGCTGGCGCGCTGGTACGGTGCGCCGGTGCCAGAGTCCGTGTCGGGTATCGTCCTGGATAACCGCTGGTATGCCCAGGCCAATGACAGCCTGTTTATTGACGGGGAAAAGAGCCTCTATTGTCGGGCGCCGTTGCGTGGCGTGGTGCAGGATAATGGCTGGACGGTGGTCGGCTGTGCTGACGCACTGTTGCTGCTGGATGCCCAGGGCCAACAGGTGGAGCGTATGGGGCCAGCCTACGGGGTGCCTGCATTCAGTACCCTGGGGCGCAATGATCAGGGGCTGGTGCTGAAAACCGAGCAGGGGTTGAGCCAGTACGATGTGGATCAGCTGGCCAGCGTGGCGCTGCCCGAGGGCGCCACCTGGGCGCCCTCCCTGTTCCAGGCCCTGCCCGTAACCATGAAGCAGCGTGTAGTGGCGCAAAGTGTACCGCCGTCACTGAATTGGCAGCGTTTGTTGCTGGATCTGCATGCCGGGCGTTTGTTCGGTCTGGCCGGCCAGTTAGTAATGGACCTGGCGGCCCTGGTGCTGGTGGTGCTGGCGCTGACCGGTACGGTGATCTGGAGTCGCTCCCGCCGTTCATAGGGCCCTGGGGGCTGAATTGGCGGTGTTTTGCGCAAACGATCCAGATTCCTGCCAAAGAAAGCGCTTTGCCTGTTGAAAGCCGGGACACAATCCCCATGATTGTCCAATGCAGCTAGCCCATGCAGGATTGCCATGGGCGTTGTATGATCTGCTGCACTGATTTCAAGCGGCCAGAGAGACGGTATTGCTCTGGCTAAATCGTATAAATGGAAACAATGGAGAGAAACAATGGGCGTTCTGGTAGGTAAACCTGCACCGGATTTTACTGTTCCTGCTGTACTGGGCGATGGCAGCATCGTTGACGAGTTCACCCTGTCCGAAGCCATCAAGGGCAAGTATGGCCTGGTGTTCTTCTACCCGCTGGACTTCACCTTTGTGTGCCCGTCCGAGCTGATCGCTCTGGACCACCGCATGGATGCGTTCAAAGAGCGCAACGTGGAAGTGATCGGTGTGTCCATCGATAGCCACTTTACCCACAACGCATGGCGTAACACCCCGGTCAACGAAGGCGGGATCGGCCCGGTGAAATACACCCTGGCCGCTGACATGAACCACGGTATTGCCCAGTCCTACGACGTTGAGTCTGAAGGTGGCATGGCATTCCGCGGCGTGTTCCTGATCGACCAGAACGGCGTGGTACGCAGCCAGATCGTTAACGATCTGCCCCTGGGCCGTAACATGGACGAGCTGATTCGTCTGGTTGACGCCCTGCAGTTCCACGAAGAGCACGGTGAAGTTTGCCCGGCGGGTTGGCAGAAAGGCGATTCCGGTATGAAGGACACCCCGGACGGTGTGGCCGAGTACCTGTCTGGTAACGCAGACAAGCTGTAATAGAAAGCAGCACAAGAAAGGGGCGCCAGAAATGGCGCCCCTTTTTTTTGCGCTGCTTGCCGGATGCCTGACGCACAATGCCTGACGCTAAAAGCAGGATCAAAACACTGCGCAGCGTCAGGCGTCAGGCGTCCAATCAATCCAGCTCTTTCGCCAGGGTTGGCGGGATGGTTTTGGCCGGTGGTGGTGGCCAGCCGCCCAGGGTCTTGAAGCGATTGACCATGGAGCAAAACAGCTCCGCCGTGCGGGTGGCGTCATACAGGGCGGAGTGAGCTTCGCGCTGGCTGAAACGGATGCCGGCGGCTTCGCAGGCTTTGGCCAGCACCGTTTGTCCGTATACCAGCCCGGCCAGGGCGGCGGTATCGAAACTGGAGAACGGGTGGAACGGGTTGCGCTTGATGTCGGCCCGGTCGGTGGCGGCGTTCAGGAAACCCTGATCGAAGAAGCTGTTATGGCCCACCAGTACTGCGCGTGTGCAACCGTGTTGTTTAATCGCTTTGCGCACCGGTTCGAACACGCCCTTGAGGGCGGTTTCTTCCGATACCGCCCCGCGTAACGGGTTGTTCGGGTCGATGCCGGTAAAATCCAGTGCGGCCTGCTCCAGGTTGGCCCCGGGGAACGGGTCCACATGGAACTGGATACGGGTGGACGGGCGCAGGTTGCCCTGGGCGTCCATTTCTATCAGGACGGCGGCGATTTCCAGCAGCGCGTCGGTCTGGGAATTGAATCCCCCGGTTTCCACGTCGATAACGACGGGCAAAAAGCCGCGGAAACGTAGCGCCAGGCTGGGATGCTGATCGCTCATGATCACTCCATCAAACACAAAGACCCCGCAGAAACGGCAAGCGCAACGGCGAGCGGGGCTTATGCTACCGGAATCGTCACGCAGGCAACAGGCGAAACCGGGCTGGTGGCTGTCATGGAGGTGACGGGCACGGGGGCGGGCGGGTACAATACGCCCCCTCGATATGCCCCACGATTCATCGGGGGCCGGCCCATGCGCTGCCGGTCGCCCATTTGCGGAGTCTTTCAATGTCCAAGATCAACAAGGTGGTACTGGCTTATTCCGGTGGCCTGGATACTTCAGTTATCGTCAAATGGCTGCAGGATACCTACGACTGTGAAGTGGTGACGTTCACCGCCGATATCGGTCAGGGTGAAGAAGTGGAGCCGGCCCGCGCCAAGGCAGAAGCCATGGGCGTGAAAGAGATCTACATTGAAGACCTGCGCGAAGAATTCGTGCGCGATTATGTGTTCCCCATGTTCCGCGCCAATGCCATCTACGAAGGCGAGTACCTGCTGGGCACCTCCATTGCGCGCCCGCTGATTGCCAAGCGCCTGGTGGAAATTGCTGAAGAGACCGGCGCTGACGCCATCTCCCACGGTGCCACCGGCAAGGGCAACGATCAGGTGCGTTTCGAGCTGGGCGCCTACGCGCTGGCCCCGGGCATTCAGGTGATTGCCCCCTGGCGTGAGTGGGATCTGAACTCCCGCGAAAAGCTGATGGCCTACTGTGAAGAGCGTAATATCCCGGTGGATTTCTCCAACAAGAAGAAGAAATCCCCGTACTCCATGGACGCCAACCTGCTGCACATCTCTTACGAAGGCGGCAACCTGGAAGATCCGTGGTGGGAAGCCGAAGAAGACATGTGGCGCTGGAGTGTGAGCCCGGAAGCGGCCCCGGACCAGGCCACCTACATCACCCTGGGCTTTGAAAAGGGCGACATCGTCTCCATCGACGGCGAAACGCTGAGCCCGGCCGACGTGCTGACCAAACTGAACAAGCTGGGTGGCGATAACGGTATTGGCCGCCTGGATATCGTGGAAAACCGTTACGTGGGCATGAAGTCCCGTGGCTGCTACGAAACCCCGGGTGGCACCATCATGCTGCCGGCCCACCGTGCCATTGAGTCCCTGACCCTGGATCGTGAGTCCGCGCACCTGAAAGACTCCGTCATGCCCAAGTACGCCGAGCTGCTGTACAACGGTTACTGGTGGAGCCCGGAGCGTCTGGCGCTGCAGAAGCTGATCGATGCCACCCAGGAACACGTGAACGGCGAAGTGCGCCTGAAGCTCTACAAGGGCAGCGTGACCGTTGTCGGCCGCCGTTCCGACAACGACAGCCTGTTCGATGCGTCCATTGCTACCTTTGAAGACGATGCCGGCGCCTACGACCAGAAAGATGCGGAAGGCTTTATCAAGCTCAACGCGCTGCGTCTGCGTATTGCCGCCAAGACGGGCCGCAAGTTGGGTTGATCTACGCTGGATGCATGACGCCCGACGCCTAACGGGTAAAGCACCACAAAAAGCCACCGCGAGCCACGGGCTCGCGGTGGCTTTTTTATGTCGGGCCTCTGGCACCGGGCGTCCGGCGTAATACGTTACATAACAACAAGGAAAGTACATTTAGATTGTACGATCGTCTCAATTAACCTGTGGGCAGCGATATATCGACAGCTCTATATCCACAACAACAGGCTTATTGAGGAATCGCCATGCTGCTGCGCCAACCGGTTTTCGAGAT
>NZ_LWFX01001296.1:0-3201 GCF_001635175.1 Alcanivorax sp. HI0083
CCCAGTGTTTCGAGAATTCGCAGCCCACCCCGGGCGGTATTCAACGCCAGTGAAAGGCCACTCCGTTCGCCCGCAAGCCAGGCCCGCATGTCTTTAACGCCACTGTGATCGCTCATGATAAAGTCGTATTTTCCCTGTGGATTCCATAGGTTATCGAACAGAAACCATGATATAGCAAATTTATTGTTTGTAATTGCTTGCAGGCTTTTTTGTAATTGCCGCTTGTGCCAATTGGCTGACTTTCGTACCTTTGACCGCGCTAATAGAGAACAATAACAAGGAGCTTACGAATGGGTTCTCTTTCCATGAAAAAAATGCTACGACATTCCGGTCTGGTCTTGGTAGGGGGCGCCATCCTGGCTCTGCAAGGCTGTGGCGTCATCTACAAGACTACCGGTGACGTTCTCATCAGCTTCGGTCGATCCGAAATGCTGCCCTACATGATGACCTACGACGACGTACGCATGGCCTGCGTCACCGGTGAGGCACAAACCCCCCTGCTGATGTCCTTCGAGCGAGTCGGGTCTGATCCCAGCAAACTCGGCACCATGGTCTTCACCGTTGCAGCCACCTGTGCGGAACAAATCGCCCTTGAGGCAGAGCTGCGCTACATGCGCTCTGTGAAAGACGGGCGTGTCAGCGAAGCCCAGGATGCACGTATCGAGCAGAAACGCTGGTCAGCCGTGGCGGCACAACGCCAGTTCAAGGCATACAACTACACGGTTGAAGCCTTCGGTGAGGTCAAGGAAGGCGAGTGTCCGAAACTGAAAACCGACTTCGATGAAATGGTATGGATGGTCGGTAATATTTCCGGCGTGCAATCCCTGCTTAACGACGGCGCTTCCGACGGTGCAGTCGGCGTACCCCGCGATATCGCCGCCAAGGTCGAGCGCAACATGAAGTGTCTCGATAACGACAAATGGTGGGGCGTACCACGTGGCACCCGTGCGGCGGTCTGGAACCTGCTGCCGATGCTGGCTCCACCAAACGCGGATGCGTGGGCTGAGCTGGAAACCTCTGCCAAGGCCGGCTTCGACAGCGGTATCCGCCTGGGCAGCGCCCTGTATGCCATGAGCGCTTTCAGCAAAGGTAATGACGAACGCCTGCGCAAAGCTATCCGTGATTACGCGGCAAACGACCAGAATCTGGACCCGGACTACGCCATGCTGGACGCCATTGCCGGCTTCATCGTGCAGGGCATTTCAGACCGTGAATGGACTGAAAACACCGGCAAGCGTACCCCCATTGGTGGCATCGGCACATTCTGGGATGACAAAGCCCAATCCGGCCCCGCCGTAAATATTGACGATTTGCTATAAGCCTGTTGCGGCCTTCGGGCCGCTTTTGAATAAGTTGTAAGAAGTAACCAGGAGACAATTATGCGCTACGTTAAAGCGTTGACTGCAGCCGCCACTGCCGCTCTGGCATTGACGCTTACCCCCACCGCCCAAGCCGCCGAGAAACGCACTATGTGCGTATTCGACATTATCGGCGCCAACGGCGATATCTATAACATCATGAAGGACTACAAGACCGCCGCCCTGGGCTGGGGCATCGATCTTGAGCTCAAGCCCTACACCGATGAAAAAATTGCCTCCGAAGACCTGAAGGCCGGGCAGTGTGATGCCGCCGTCCTTACCGGCATCCGTGGCCGTCAGTTCAACAGCTACACCGGCAGCATGGATTCCATTGGCGCGATCCCCAGCTACGACGCCATGCGCACCGTGATCACCGTACTCGCCAGCGGCAACCCCTCCATCAATGAAAAACTGGTTTCCGGGCCCTATGAAGTGGGCGGCGTTGCGCCAATGGGCGCGGCTTATCTGTTCGTAAAAGACCGCACCATCGATACCGTCGGCGAACTGTCCGGCAAATCCATCGCGGTACTTGAGTACGATACGGCACAGGCCAATATGGCGTCCCGCGTGGGCATGTCCCCCGTGATGTCCGACATCACAAACTTCTCCGGTCGCTTCAACAACGGCTCCGTGGATATCTGTTTTGCCCCCATTGCAGCTTATTCTGCTCTGGAATTGTATAAAGGCATGCAGCCTGACGGCGGCATCATCGATTACGTACTTGGTCAGCTGACGGCTCAAGTGATTCTGAAAAAAGACAAGTTCCCCGCAGACTTCGCAGCACAATCGCGCAAATACATGCTCGGTCAGTTTGACCGCGCCATGCGTGTGATTGAGAACGCCAACAACGAAGTCAACAAGAAGTGGTGGGTGCGCATACCTGAGGCAGACAAACTGCGTTACGACGAAATGATGCGTGATGCCCGTATCGCCCTCACCAAGGAGGGCACCTACAACAAGGACATGATGAGCCTGCTGCGCAAAATTCGCTGCAAGCATGAGCCATCCCGCGCGGAATGCGTAAATCCTGTTGAATAAACGCTTCAGGTAACTGGACGGGGCCAATTGGCCCCGTTTTTCCCTAACCACTCAGATTCTGTCACCCCCTCCACGGGTGCCAGGTAGTCAAGCTGTTTACACTGGCCTAGAATGCAGAGAATAAAGCGCTGAAACCCCAAGCGTTTTCTTTCTTTCGCTTTTACGGCGGTATAACAATAACCGGGTGCACAATGGATAAACCTTCTCTGACTGTTGCAAACCGTTCCGTGGCGGAATGGTTATCCTCCCTTCCCACCCTGATTCTTCTTCTGCTGACCATTTTTCTGGCTTCTGGCGAAGTCATTCACTCTCAGCTACTGAAAATCGGCGAAAACACCTGGGAAGGCTATTTCCTTTTGCGTGGCGCGGGGATGGTGGAACAACCCACTTGTAACCGTGATCCAGACCTGAATCAGGAGCTGGAAAAAGCCATCAAGCAGAAAAAACAGCAAATGGCTGACGACCCGCTAGCCGGTATCTTCGGCACGGACGTCGATGAAGATGCCCTGCGCAAGTCCCTGGAGTCTTCCAGAGCGAACTGCCGAGGCAAATGGGAACGCTACGAACTCATTCAGGAAAAAGCGACCCCAGGCGTGATTGCTTTCCGGACACTGGAAGGCGGCGTTGCCAAAGTGGTGACCACCCTCGGGAACTACAAACGCTTGCTGCTTTGCCTGCTGGTGATGATCTGTGCCGCGACCGCCACCTTGACCCGCCATCATATTTCCCTGCGCCCGGCACACACCCGCAAAGATCACTTTGTTTCCAGCGTCGGGCAACTTGCCGCCAACGTGATGCTGCTCAT
>NZ_LWFX01001297.1:0-7616 GCF_001635175.1 Alcanivorax sp. HI0083
AGGTGAAGCCGGACATTCATATCAATTTGTTCCACCCGGATCTGGCTACGTTGCAGCGTATGAGTGAACAGGCGGCGTTGGCGTTGACGCGCATGGAGGGGGTTCATGAGGTGGCCAATAATCTGCATGCCCAGCGAACTATCGTGGATATCAACCTGCGTGAAGAAGGGGAGCGAGCCGGTTTGCGGGCCGAGCAAGTGGGGGCGCAGGTGCGCAATGCGTTCCACGGCATCGAACTGGACCGCTGGTTCGAGCAGGACCAGGAGGTGCCGGTGATGCTGCGGCTGGCCCAGGCCGACAGCCGCCAGATTACCGACCTGGAACGGATGCCGGTGCAACTGGCCGACGGTGAAATGACCGTGCTCGCCGCCGTGGCCTCGCTATCGCGTCGCCAGGCGCCAGCCATGATCAGCCATTACGATGGGCGCCGCAGCGCCACGGTGAGTGCCTTTGTGGATGAGCATGCCACGTCCCCGGCTCTGGTGATGGCGGAGCTGCGCAAGGCGCTGCTGGATCCGATGATGGCCGCTGACGATAAAGCCGGCTGGACGGTGGCGGGCAAGCAGGCGGCGATCAAGGACTTCCTGTCACACCTATCGATAAGCTATCTGATTGCATTGGCCGCAATCTTCTTCCTGCTCACCATTCTGTTCGGCGGTTATGGTCAGCCCTTGCTGGTGATGGCGGCGATTCCGTTTGGCCTGGTGGGGGCCTTTATGGGGCATTTTCTGCTGGGTTACAGCGTGACACTGTGGTCGCTGGTGGGAATCATCGCGGTGAGCGGCGTGGTGGTGAATGACAACCTGGTATTGCTCGATGCCATCAACGACCTGCGGGAAAAAGGCGCGTCGTTGCGCGATGCGGTGATTCGTGGTGTGAGCGGGCGGTTGCGGCCAGTGATGTTGACGTCCATCACCACCTTTGCCGGTGTCGCACCGCTGATGCTGGAAACCAGCGTGCAAGCCCGCTTCCTGATTCCCATGGCTGTCTCGCTGGCCTTCGGGGTGCTGTTTGCCACCCTGGTGAGCTTGTTGTTAGTGCCCAGCCTGTTGGTGATATCCAATGATGTGAAGGGGCTGGTCACCCGCTGGCTGGCCCGCTGGCGAGCACCGGAAGCATCGGAACAGGATACCGTGGAGATGGCCTATGAACGCGGCCGCTTGTATGCAGGGTGGGCAGGGGACAACCCGTATCACGATGCCGTGCTGGGCTCCGCCTGGGAGGCAGGCCGGCAGGATTACCTGCAAGGCCAGGCAGGCGCGCAGTGATGCAGGTTTCTGGCGGGGCTTGGTGCGTCAGGCTTTTGGCGTCAGCCGCCCAGCAAATCCCATGAACGCAAGAGGCCGCACCCCAAGCAGGGGCGCGGCCTCTTCGTTAACAGCAAGCGTTGCGGTGGTACGCGTTGTGGCGTGCCGCGTGGAGCCTGTTGAGTCTCTTTTTACGCCTTACCTTGATTGGCCACCGCTTCCGCTGCTTTTGCAGCCGCTTCTGCGTCGCCCAGGTAGTAGTTCTTGATGGGCTTCAGGTTGTCGTCCAGCTCGTAGACCATCGGCACGCCGGTGGGGATGTTGAGCTTGACGATTTCCTCGTCGGAAATGTCACCCAGGTATTTCACCAGCGCGCGCAGGCTGTTGCCGTGGGCGCAGATCAGTACCTGTTTGCCGGCTTCGATTTGCGGTTTGATGTCGCTTTCGAAGTAAGGCACGAAGCGGTCGACTGTGTCTTTCAGGCTTTCTGACAGAGGGATCTGCGCTTCGCTCAGGTCCTTGTACACCCGGAAGTTGCCGGCATAACGCTCGTCATCGCGCTCCATTTTCGGCGGTGGCGTATCGTAGCTGCGACGCCAGATATGCACCTGGTCATCCCCGTACTTGGCGGCAGTTTCCGCCTTGTTCAGGCCCTGCAGGGCACCGTAGTGGCGTTCATTGAGGCGGTAGTCACGGATCACCGGAATCCACATCTGGTCCATGTTGTCCAGAATGCTCCACAGAGTGCGGATCGCACGCTTGAGCACTGAAGTGTAAGCCACATCAAACTCAAAGCCGGCTTCCTTCAGCAGCTCGCCTGCGGTGCGGGCTTCCTCGCGGCCTTGATCGGTCAGATCCACGTCTTTCCAGCCGGTGAAGCGATTTTCCTTGTTCCATACGCTCTGGCCGTGGCGGACCAGTACCAGTTTCGTGCTCATTAGCGTTATTCCTGTGCGATTTCAATGCGGCGCAAAGAGTAGCAGAAATGCGCCGGGAAATTGAGCGCCACAGCCCGTATAATCGTCGCAAATTCTGTTGCCGCTGCCGGCAAGGCCTGTCCTGTGTGTTTTTTTGCAGACCATTTTGCCCTTTTCATGCGCAGCGATGACCTGTGAAAGCCGTTTCAAGGGCTTTCTCATTCCCGGATAAGGCGAAAACATGGCGTATCTTTGGTGCGAGGACAATCAGGCAATCAGTGAATGGCAAGGTGGGCTGACGGCGGGGACCCCGCTGTATCTGGACACGGAATTCATGCGCGAGCGCACCTTCTGGCCGCAATTGGCGCTGGTGCAGGTACACGACGGTGAACAAATTCGCCTGATTGATACCACCCGGGTGGATGGCCCCACACTGTCTCCGGTGTTTCAGCAGCACACCCTGGTCATGCATGCCTGCTCGGAAGATCTGGAAGCCATTGCCACCTTTACCGGCCAATACCCGGCTGCCATCGAAGATACCCAGATTGCTGCGGCGCTGAGCGGCGAAGATATGCAGTGGGGGTACCAGAAAGTGGTCCAGATGCTGCTGGGTGTTGACCTACCCAAAGGCGCAACGCGCACCAACTGGCTGAAGCGTCCATTGAGCGATGAGCAGCTTCACTACGCTGAAGATGATGTTAAGTATCTACCGGAAGTGGCCGGGATCCTCGCCGAGCGGCTCGATGGGCTGGGTCGACGGGGCTGGTGGGAAGAAGAGTGCGCACGCTTGCTGAACCAGGCCCGTAGCGAAATCCGGCCGCAGGACGCCTGGCGTAATGTGAAAGGCGCCGGTCTGTTACAGGGGCAAAGCCTGGCGGTGCTGGCGGCTCTGGCGCCCTGGCGAGACCAGATGGCGCGCGAACGGAACCTGCCGAAGAGTTTTGTGCTCAAAGATGCCCAATTACTGGATCTGGCCCGTGCCAGCCGCAGTGATCGGGGGCTGTTGGCGGATCTGGGTTTCCATCCCAAACAGATACGCCGCGATGGTGATGCGTTACTGACACTGATGGAAGAGGGCCGTCGGCAGACCCCGCCGGAGCCGCTGCCTGGGCCGCCGGATGCGGCCCAGAAGAAACTGGCCAAGACCCTGCGCAGCCGGGTAGGCGTGATTGCAGAAAAAATGGACATGAAACCGGATGTACTGATGCGTCGGCGTTGGCTGGAAGCCCTTATCCGCAACCCGGAGCAGGTGCCGGAGCCGTTGACCGGGTGGCGTTACAATATCGTCACTCAACCTCTGCTGGAGTTGCTGAAGTGAGTGAGGGAGTGCTGAAAGGTAAACTGTTTTGTTCGATCTACAAGAGCCGTCGTAAAAGCGGCATGTATTTGTATGTGGATCGCCAGAAAGGCCTGAAAGACGTGCCGGAAGTGTTGATGGGGCAATTTGGCCACGCTGTACATGTGACCGACATGATCCTGAGCCCGGCGCGGCCTCTGGCTCGGGCGGATGTGGAGCAGGTTATCGGTAAAATCCGCGAGCAGGGCTTTTATCTGCAAATGCCGCCGCCGCCGGATGAAGACCTGTTCATGGCCGATGGCCATCCGGATAAACCGGCCGGGCGTGATGCCTGACGTGACCCGGCCACTGCGTGCGCAGTTCTGGACCCTGCCGCTGAGCGAGCTCAATGCCCGTGAGTGGGAGGCATTGTGCGATGGGTGTGGCCGCTGTTGTCTGGTCAAACTGGAAGATGAAGACAGTGGCGAGCTGGCGTTTACCAATTTGGCCTGCCGCTTTCTGGATAGCAAAAAATGTCAGTGTCGGGTGTATCCGGAGCGTTTTCAGCGGGTCCCTGACTGTATTCAAGTGACTGAAGCCATTGCCCGGGATACCGACTGGTTGCCGTCCACTTGTGCGTATCGTTTGCGCGCCCATGGCCAGCCGTTACCCGGCTGGCACCCGCTGCTTAGCGAAAATGCGGGCAGCGTGAAGCAGGCAGGCATCAGTGTGGCCGGGCGCGTGGTGTCCGAGCAGCTTGTGCCGGAAGACGATTGGGAAGAGCATATTGTTCACTGGATCGACTGAATCCAGGCAAGGGCCTGGCAGTGGGTTCAATTACACGTGTAGGAGAAGTTGTGACAACACAAGCATATCTATGGGGCTGGTTCGCCTACCTGATCGGCAGCATCGGCGTATTGTTTGTCTGGTGGTGGCTGACACGCCCGCTGTCACGATGGGGCAAGGTACCGTTGCGAACCCTGTTGACGGCCCTGTTGCTGACCCCCTGGTCCGTTTCCCCGCAGCATGACGAATGGGCGCCGGCCTGGGTGGTCAGTCTGTTCGATGGCCTGGCCCAGGAGGATGTGAGCCTGTGGCGTGCTGGTGGGCCGCTGTTGGCCATGCTGGTAGTGGCATTGGTGGTGGCGGTGTTTGAACTGTGGCGGCAGCGGCGCAAACAAGCGGCCCTGTCGGTTCAGCAATGAGCCAGTGTATTTTCTGCCAGATCCAGGCGGGTACGCTGCCCGCCAGTGTGGTTTACGAAGATGAGCAGGCCATGGTGATTCTGGATCTGTTTCCGATCCGTGAAGCCCATTGCCTGGTGATCCCGCGTGAGCACGCGCCTTTGCTGGAGGGCCTGGATTCTGACGTGACACACCATTTGATGGATCTGGCACGGCGGACCATAGTGGCGCAGAAGCGCGCTGGCCTTGCCGTCAAGGCACATAACGTGGTGGTCAACGATGGTCGTGAGGCTAATCAGCATGTGCCCCATGTGCACGTGCATGTGATTCCCCGGCGCGGTGGCGATACGTTGGTAACGGCGCTGACCTGGGCAACCCGGCTACTCAACGTCTTCGGTATGGCGAAACGACGCAGACGTCTGGATCGCATGGCGGGTCTGTTGTCTGAGCATTTCCCGGATACACCCTGATTCCCGCTTTGCCTTATTGCTGCTGTGGCCTTGTTAACGGGCAGGCTTTCGCCAAGCGCGCACCCGAAGTGGCCAGTTCACGGTGCGTGTGTAAGGCCCCCACTGTTTTCGCAGCGCGTCACTGAATGGGGCGAGTGGGCTCTTCCCTGCCTTGGCGGCCTGCGTCAGGGCGGACCAGGTATCCAGATAACCAATGAACGCCTCCACGGACCATTCCCGTTTTATGGTGGTTTCGGCAAACCGCAGGCTTGGCCAATCCATCTGCGCGTCGGGATAGCCCGCCACCACGTCGGCCCGTTCCGCCGGCCACCATGGGCCCAGTGGGCCATCATGGAATGCCCTGACCATACCCTCCAGTCCTTCCACATCGCACAGGCCATAGCTGATCAGGGCCAGCACGCCGCCGGGTTTCAGAACGCGCTCAACCTCGGTAAAGAACGCGGCTTTGTCGAACCAGTGAAAGGCCTGGGCGACGATGATCAGATCCACACAGGTATCCGGGAGAGGAAGTTGATGGGCCTGGGCTGCCAGAAATGCGGAGGCTGAAGCTGGCGCTGCCTGAAGTTGCGGGAGACTGATATCGGTGCCGATCACGTGCTGGAAGTGAGGTTCCAGGCCGCGGCTGGCCTGGCCGCTGCCGCAGCCCACATCTACAGCAATATGGGGGGCGGGGCTTTGGGCGCTGAGCCATTCAAACAGGGTGTCGGGGTAGGTGGGGCGAAACTGCTGGTAGTGCTGGCCACGTTGAAACAGGCTGTCAGTCACTGAAATAGCCGCTGGTATCGAAATGCGCAGCCCACAGTCGCCCATCGGCTCGCTCCAGGTCCAGGGCGACCCCTGCCAGCAGGTGGCCTTCCGGGGCCGCACACCAGGCGATGGTGCCGTAAAGGTGGTAAGTGCCGTGGTTTTCCAGCAGGGCAACCCACAGCTCCACATCCGTATTGGGCTTGATTGGCGCGGGCAGCTCTACGCTGATGCCGGCCAGTGAAATGTCGTGGGTGGTCAGATACAGGCGATCTTCCGGGGCCACGGAGTTCGAGCCAGCGGGCAGCAAGGTAAGAGACAGGCTCTCTTCCCGGCTTATCCGGGGGTGGCGTCGGTTGTCCATTGCTGTGGCCATATGACTTATCCGTAAATCATTCTGTCAACAACGTAAGCGGCTGTGGCCATGGAGGCAACCACCCCGAACAGGAACAGCAAGAATAGCAGGGCGGGTTTCACCGTCTTGGGAAGCGCTTCGGTTTCGCGTGAAGCGCGGGGTTCTTGCGTTTTACTCATCCGTTATCTCCCTGACATATCCGCATACTTTACAGTATCAGTTATTCCGGGACGATAGGAAACAGGGGCCTTGCAGGGCGGGTAACGCGAGCCCTGCAAGGGTTTTTGGCAGTTTGCGACCCTGATCACCCTGTGACGTCTATTTTCTGGAATAGCCAGTGATGCAGGTTGTCAGAGAGCAGCGGCACAAAGGCGACCAGCAACAGGGCCGTAAGCATGACGGCAATGGGTAGCAGGTATTTTTCGTAGCGCCGGTAGAAGGAACCGTTGATGACTTTGGCGCTTTCCACTTCGTCATCACCGACGACCTGACGGGTTAGCAGGTGATTCAATGCGACCGGGGGGGACAGATAGCCCAGCTCGAAGGCGACGAGGCTGATCATCCAGAAGTGCAGTGGGGCGATGCCGTTATCAAAGGCGACCTGGGCGATGGTCGCGTTCACCAGAATCACTGCACCAAAGGGGTCCATGATCATGCCGATGATGACCATGGTCACCACCAACAACGTCATGGCGACCCAAATCGAAGGGAAGGTTTCCGGCAAGGCTTCCATGATGCCGGAGCGTTCCAATAGTCCCCCCATGCTGACGGTCAGTGCCATCAGCATGAGCAGGGCACCAATATGTCCGGTGGTTTCGTTAGTAGAAAAGCGCAGAGAGCTTTCCAGGGTGGTTCCAACGCCTTCTTCCTCAGCGGGCAGCTCTGATACCTCGCCGCTGGGTTTGAACAAATAATGGATAAGCAAACTGATGCCGAGAATCAGGTTTCGCCAGAACAGCCCGGTTAACGTATCGGAAAGCTGGTTCTCGGAGGTGCCAGATGGAATATTGCCGGCATCCAGTGCGTTGCTGACCAACCAGACGTCATAGCTTGAATGGATCAGCAGGAGAGCCAGTACGGCGGCGCACAGATGCAGGAAATGGCGGCTGAATTTTTCATAGATCAGCACAGCCAGCATGATCACCGGCAAGATGATGGGCGCATAGTTCTCGTTAAGCTGCGCATCCAGGACATCCCTGAAAACCACCACCACGGTGCCAATGACAATGACGTAAGGCAGCAGGGGGACAAGCCGTTTCAGGCTTGCGGGAACTGCCTGTGAGAACGGCGCGATGCGAGCTGGCTCGGTGCGCGCAAACTGACTGTAAATGAAGAACAGTAGTAGCGATAAACCGAAGACCTTGATGCCGGAAGTGAACAGTTCGTCTGTGGTTACGCTGTTATTCAAGGCGGCGATAATCAC
>NZ_LWFX01001298.1:0-1243 GCF_001635175.1 Alcanivorax sp. HI0083
AGGTTCAACGCATGGGCTTGCACCGACTGCAATGGCGCATCAAAAGCCGCGATTTTGTAATCTCCCATCCCGCTACGCTGGCTCTGCGGAGTGATGCCCTTCCCACCCCACGTCCATTGCCCAAACAGGGCGTTACCGGCAAACGCAAAGCGGGAGGTCCCCCAGCCGCTCTCCTCCGCTGCCTGAGCCAGAATCAGCGAAGGCGGAATCACATCGACCCGGCGTAACAGCTCAGCGACTCGCTCCTTGCCGCCTGTTTCCACCCGGTACTGGTCGGCCAGCTGCTGGAGCCAGTGGTTATCGTCAGCGGACAACACCGATTGCGTCTGCAGGCCAAGCAGGCGCGCCCGGTCCTGCTGAATCAATTCATTACTGCGCAGGATCAGCGGCCCTACAGCACGGAAGAACAGTTTCTTCTTCAGGCTGACGCTGATTTCATGGCTGATGCCCTTACCCCACTGCTCCGGCACCGTGGAGAGATAAACCCTGGGCACATGGCGGTCGCCTTCCACCCAGCTTTTATCGGTGTAGTGAAGCTGCTCGAACAACTCGAGTACCGCGCGATAATCATCAATGATCACCACACTGACCCTGCTCTCGCCTCCGGTAGCCTCGGCGTAATCCGACGCCAATGCGGAACAGCTCCAGAACATCAGTAACGTAGCGAGTATGATTCTTGTCATCACCCTTCCCTCTTGCCCGTTCTGCGTGCCGTTTATTAATAGCAAACCACGCCAGGCTCCCTGGTCCGTCGCACGAGCATGAAGATCTGTCATGATTCCTTTCACCAATCCCTTTATCATGGCCGACTTTAACCATGATGTATTCTCCGGAGGACCTGTGAGCGCGGACCTGAGCCAACATACGCCAATGATGCATGGGTGTGTTTAGGCTGCATTTAAAGGAGCCGCCCAATCCTACTTTAACTTTCTACACCAGACCCTACACCAGAGTGGTGGATTGTGGCGGACGAAGGTGGGCTAATCTGGACTCAAGTAAGGCTCACCGCACACAGCGACAGATGCCGTGATAGTAGGAAGTAGAATCCAGCGAAACCTGGGTATAAAGAGCGCGGGTCATGGGCATCTCCGATTATTAGAAAGCATTCTATTAAAAAAGCTCAACACCCCATCTCCTAACAACCATTGCCACTAAGAAAAAGCTGATTACCGTCACGCCTACCGACAGCAACATCGCAACACCAAACCCCCACCGCTCCAGCATCACGGGGAATAAAGCAAAC
>NZ_LWFX01001299.1:0-4361 GCF_001635175.1 Alcanivorax sp. HI0083
GAGCCAGGTAAAACTGTCCCGCTCGCTGGATACCGTGGTGGAAGACTGTGTGAACTCCGTGGGTGTAGACGTGAATACTGCCAGCGCCCCGCTGCTGGCCCGCATTGCCGGGCTTAACAGCACCATCGCCGGCAACATCGTTACCTTCCGGGAAAAGAACGGTGCCTTTGCCAGCCGCGCCAACCTGAAACTGGTGCCGCGCCTGGGCGACAAAACGTTTGAACAGGCCGCCGGTTTCCTGCGCATCATGAACGGCGAGAACCCGCTGGACAGTTCTTCAGTGCACCCGGAAGCCTACCCGGTGGTGGAAAAGATCGCCGGCAAGCATGGTCGTCCGTTGAAAGACCTGGTGGGTGATGTGCCCTTCCTCAAGAAGGTCAACGCCGCTGAATTTACCGACGACAACTTCGGCCTGCCTACCGTCACTGACATCCTCAGTGAGCTGGAAAAACCCGGCCGTGACCCGCGCCCGGAATTCAAGGCGGCAGCGCTCAAGGAAGGGGTGGAAACCCTCAAGGATCTGAAGCAAAGCATGATCCTGGAAGGCACCGTCACCAACGTAACCAACTTCGGCGCCTTCGTGGATATCGGCGTTCACCAGGATGGCCTGGTGCATGTGTCCGCGCTGGCCGACAAGTTTGTGGAAGACCCGCACCAGGTGGTCGCCCCCGGCGATATCGTCAAGGTGAAAGTGCTGGACGTGGACCTGGATCGCAAACGCATCAGCCTGACCATGCGCATGGACGACCAGCCCACCGAAAAAACCAGCGGCCAGCGCCCCACCAGCAACCGCGCCAATCAGGCCAACAAAGGCAATAACCAACGCCGCGGTGGCGGAAGTCAGCGCGCCGGTGGCCAGCCCCAGGGCGGCGGCGGCACCTTCGCCGACCTGTTTGCCAAGGCCAAGGAAGAGAAGCAGAAGAAGGACAGCAAGAAGCGCTCCTAAACGGGAGTGACTTCTCAGCGTCATTCTATTGCCCCATGATTGTCGGAATTCCGTCACACCCGCGGCCAGCCCCACACCCGGGCGGCCGCACGACAGGCCCCAACCATGAAGCATCTTGAACAGAGAATTCATGCCCTGCTGGATTCAGATGCCGCCGCCACCCTGGCTGGTATCCGTCGCGGCATCGAGAAAGAAAGCCTGCGCATCACCACCGATGGCACCCTTGCGCAAACCCCGCACCCCAAAGCGCTGGGCTCTGCACTGACGCACCCGTACATCACCACGGATTATTCCGAAGCGCTGCTGGAGTTTATTACCCCGCCCAGCACCGAACTGCACAAACCCATCGAGTTTCTCGAACAGCTCCACCGCTATGTGTACAGCCACATTGGCGATGAAGTGCTGTGGGTCAACTCCATGCCCTGCATGATCGGCAAGGACAGTGATGTACCCGTGGCGCAATACGGCAGTGCCAATGTGGGCCGCATGAAAGCCGTCTACCGGGAAGGGCTCGGCCATCGTTACGGCCGCAAGATGCAAACCATTGCCGGCATCCATTACAACTTTTCCTACCCGGAAGCATTCTGGAAACTGAACCAGCAACTGGAAGACGACAACGCACCGTTGCAGGATTACATTTCCCGTCGCTACTTCGACCTGACCCGCAATTTCCAGCGCTATTCCTGGCTGCTGGTGTACCTGTTCGGCGCCTCCCCGGCCCTGTGTGCCTCTTTCCTGGCCGGCCGCGAGCACGATTTGCTGGAGCGTTTTGATCACTCCCTGTATCGCCCCCAGGCCACCAGCCTGCGCATGAGCGACCTGGGCTACCAGAACAATGCCCAGTCGTCCCTGGCGATCAGCTACAACAACCTGGATGAGTACGTCAGCACCCTCACCCACGCCATCAAGACACCGGAACCGGCCTACGAGAAAATCGGCGTCAAGGTGGGGGATGAATACCGCCAGCTCAACACCAATATTCTGCAGATCGAGAACGAGTACTACTCGTCCATTCGCCCCAAGCGCACCATCAACCCGGGCGAGCGCCCCACCACAGCATTGCGGGAACGCGGCGTGGAATACATCGAAATCCGCGCGCTGGATCTGAATCCGTTCGAACCGGTGGGCATCAACCAGCAGGAAATCCGCTTTCTGGACCTGTTCGCCACCTATTGCCTGCTGCGCGAATCACCGCAACTGGAAAAATGCGACCTGCATGCCAGCAAGGAAAACCTGCGCAAGGTGGTCTATGACGGCCGCAACACCGCCACCCAGCTCTGCAACTGGGGCAAGTCGGTGAGTCTGAAAGACTGGGCCACGGAAAAGCTGGAGCAGATGCAGCCCATTGCCGAACTGTTTGACCGCGCCCATGGCGGCACCAACTATGCCGAGGCACTGGCGCACCAGCAGGAAAAAGTCGACAACCCCGGCGCCACTCCGTCCGCGCGGATTCTGGCAACACTGGAGAGCCGCAATCAGGGCTTCTTCCAGTTCGCCATGGATCAGGCCCTGGCCCACCGTGACCACTTCCTGTCCCGCCAGCGCTGCGACGCCACCAACCAGCGTCTGGAAGCACTGGCCGCCGATAGCCTGGCCGAACAGGCCGCCGGGGAAGCCGCTGACCAGCAATCCTTCGAGGATTACCTGGCCGATTACTTCCGCGATTGACCGGCCAGCGGGGCTACAGCGGCTCCCGCCCCCGCGGGAGCCGCTGCCGGCCTCTCCACTCCCCGATACAGCCCCTGACATGCGCCGCCCGCCTCAACGTCACGTTGCACTGCGACACACTCCGTTGCATAGCGCACCGCTAACGCTGCACACAGATCGCTCTTGCTGCATTTGCACAACAAAAATGCGGACTCGCACGCTATGCAAATAGCACCGTAGTGCTACTCTTAATGGAACGTGGCAAGGAGCAAGGGCATGTCTCCAGACCGGGAGCAGTGCGAAAAAGCGTACAATCAGGGCTGCATGTGGGGCATGTCCGGCGGCGACAGCAATCGTTGCCCCTATACGGATGCCCAGCTGACGCAATGGTGGTTTGACGGCTGGCAAGCCGGCATCGATGCCTGGCACGACCGCAATCTGCAGCAGAAAAACGCCAAACAGGCCTGACGCGAACCCGCACAACGGTTAGCTCTCTCCCGCCTTGCGGGGGAAGCGTTGCTTGCGCCTTGCGCAGCCGACATCCTGCGTTCCCCCCCCAGCCGCTCTTTCCCCCTTGCCGCCACTGCCGCTTTTGCCTACCCTTCGCCGGTCCCCGACGAAAAGAGCCGCCCATGTCGCCCCTTATTCCTGCTCCTCGCCTGCTCAATATCCTCGCCTTGCTGGCCTGCCTGGCCGCCATGGCCGGCGCCCTGTACCTGCAACACGTGGATGGGCTGGAACCCTGTCCCCTGTGTATTTTCCAGCGCGTTGGCGTGATCGCCGCAGCGGTGATCCTGCTGATCGCCAGCCTGCACGGACCCAAAGGCTTGGGTGTGCGGATCTATGGGGCGCTGACCGCCCTGGCCGCCCTCGGTGGCGGCGCCGTGGCCGCGCGCCACATCTGGCTGCAGAACCTGCCGGCAGACCAGGTACCCGCCTGCGGCCCCGGGCTGGACTACATGCTCGACGTGTTTCCCCTGCAGAACGTACTCCAGCAAGTGCTGGCCGGATCCGGCGAGTGCGCAGAAATGGACTGGTCCTTTCTCGGCCTGAGCCTGCCGGCCTGGTCCATGGTGGTGTTTGCCGGACTGCTGGTGGTCGCCCTGATCCAGATGTTCCGCCCACTGCCCCGCTGAGCCCGTCATGATCGATGGCCTGCTGATTCTCCTGTTATTCCAGTTTTTCGGCGAGGTGATTATTCGCCTCACCGGCATTCCCCTGCCCGCCTCCGTGGTCGGCATGGTGCTGTTGCTGCTGGCACTGTTGCTGGAAGCCCCGTTTACGCAGCGGGTGGCACCGGCCGCCGGTGCCCTGATCAAACACATCAGCCTGCTGATTTTCCCCCTCGGGGTCGGCATCGTGCTGCAGTGGCACCGTTACGAAGAGTACGCACTGGCGCTGGGCGTGGCCGTGGTGCTGGGCACCCTGCTCAGCATGATCGTGGTTACCCTGATGCTGAAAAAACTGCTGGGCGGCAAACACCAGGAAGTCACAGGCAAAGCCCATGGAGATGACCATGCCGGCTAACCTGGACAATCTGGCCGGCCTGGTACACACCCCCCTGTTTGGTGTGCTACTGACGCTGGCCAGCTACCGTTTCGCCCTCTGGATCTACGGCCGCAGCAACAGCCTGCCCGTCTTTCACCCGTTTCTGGTGGCCTCCATCCCGGTGATTATCGTGTTGCCGCTGGTGAATGTGGACTACGAGGAATACCGCGACCAGACCCAGATCATTGCCTTTTTGCTGGGCCCGGCCACCGTTGCCCTG
>NZ_LWFX01001300.1:0-1390 GCF_001635175.1 Alcanivorax sp. HI0083
GCAATATTGCTCACATTGGTGGCCAACAGCACCCCAAGCACGGTCCCCAGCAAGGTGCCCGCCACCCCGATCAGGGTGCCCTGAACCATGAAAATGCGCATGATCGTGCCCGGTGACGCCCCCAGCGTGCGCAACACTGCGATGTTGCCGCGCTTTTCAGTCACCAGCATCACCTGGCTGGAAATGATATTGAAAGCAGCCACCGCCACAATGAAGCTGAGCAACAGCGTCATCATGGTCTTTTCCATCTTGATAGCCTGGAACAGGTTGCCGTGGCTGCGGGTCCAGTCACTGGTGTAGTAATTCGGTCCCAGCTCCTGTTGCAACTTCCAACCGAGATTGGAGGCACTGAACAAATCGTTCAGCTTCAATCGCACCCCTTGCACAGTGCCCGCCTGGCGAGCCAGTTTGGCGGCGTCCGCGACATTCACATAGGCGTAAAGCGAATCGACCTCAGCCCGCACCCGGAAAATCCCGGTGACCGTAAACCGTTTGAAGCGGGGCATCACCCCGGCAGGTGAAATCGTGGCTTCCGGTAGCACCAGGGTGATTTTATCGCCCAGTTCAGCGCCCAGACGCCGCGCCAGGCCATAACCCAGCACCACATCGAACTCACCTGGCGCAAGGCTTTCCAGCTCGCCCTGATGCATGAAATCCCCGACGATGGACACTTTGCGCTCGGCTTCAGGTTCAATGCCGTTAATCAGCGCCCCGGCCACATTACCGCGATGGGTCAGCATGCCTTCAAGCTGTACAAAAGGTGCGGCTGCCTCAATCTGGTCATGATGATCCAGCCGGTTGGCCAGCGCCTGCCAATCCTGCACGGGCTCACGGCCATGCACCGACAGGTGCGTCACCATGCCCAGAATGCGGGTTTGCAGCTCACGATCGAAGCCGTTCATGACAGATAGCACCGTGATCAGCACCGCCACGCCCAACATCAGGCCCAATGCCGAAATCAGTGTAATCACCGAAATAAAACTGTTGCGGGCACGGGCGCCGGTATAGCGCAGCCCCACATAGAAGGATAGAGGTCGAAACATGCAGCGCATTTAACCCGAAACCCGGGGCAAATACTACGGCCATCACGGTCAGAAACCGGCACGTATGCACCAGGGGTTCGCTTTGTGATCGGCGTCAGCGTTCCTGTGCTAGCAAAATGGTTGAATAAGCCTACCTAACTTTCTAATATCGAAAGAAAATACAATCTCGCCGGGGGAAGAAATGAAGACAAGAATAATGACGTTGCTGGCCTCAGCAGCGCTGGCCATGCCCGCTGCCTCACTGGCGGCCGACGTTCCCCAGCGCGGCATGTCCCAATCCCAGGTCCGGGCCGAATTCGGCGCCCCCAACCAGAGCAAGGGCCCGGTGGGCAGCCCCGCCATCACCC
>NZ_LWFX01001301.1:0-1623 GCF_001635175.1 Alcanivorax sp. HI0083
ACGGCGATCAGCACGCCCAGCGCGCGCCCGGGTTGATCGCGCAAGCGGCCAGCCAGCGTTGGCACGGTGCCATCGCGCCGGGCTTCCTCAAACCGTTCCCTTTCCCGCCGGGTGCGTTGTTCCTGATAGCCTTCCATCAGTACCTTGGCGCGCTCGCGGTCCTGCGGGTTGGTGAGCCAGATGCCCCCGGAAGAAATCCCCCACAGGCTCGGCGTGGTTTCGTAGAACGGGATCTGCTGCTCATTCAACAGGGTGCGCACTTCCTCGGCTTCGTCGTCCGGAACCTGGCGTAAATTCAGCAGTAGTGTGGTCATGGCGTATCACCGGTTGGTCGGGCGTGGTCGTTCCTGTTTGTCTCGCTGGCCATTATCGCATTTTCCTGCGCGCTTTTTTGCCTGCTATTTTCAGAGGCTCCCTAGTAGATGATGACGTGAGTGATCCAGCCTCCGATATACAGGCCCACCCCGAACACACCATGGTTAAGCAGGCTTTGCAGCCGGGCCTTGTTCGGCGCTGGAGTGCGTGAGGCGGCGATGCCGGCCCCCATGCCAGGTTGCATTAGCAGAAACGGTGCTGCGACAGTGGCAATGCCCATCAGTAACGCAGGCCCGAGGGTCGGATGAGTGATCCAGGCGGTGCCCTGCCAGGCCAGCAGCAGGCCGGCAAAGGCAATCCCGATCAGATAATGCGCCAGCCAGCCGACGAGGGTTTCTCCTGCTATGGGCGCGGAGCGACTGATGGCATCGTGCCGGAATTGGCGGTGACGCATATGCAGTATCCATCGCCCGACAAGGCCGTAGTTGGGGGCGGCGATAGCAAAGGCCCGTTGGCGTAACGCGCCCCAGATATCCATGACCAGCGTGGCGCTAATCCCGATGATCAGGGCGCTGATAAAACAGGCTGTGAGGGGGTTCATGTCAGGTGCCTCGTTGAGAGTGTAGTGGTAACCTGCTACTTCAAGCTGACTTGAGATCAAGGCTGTGCTGGATATTTCTGAAGTGGCAAAGCGCGCGGGAGTGCCCGCGTCCACATTGCGTTATTACGAAGAAAAGGGGTTGATCGCCTCCACCGGGCGGCGGGGGCTGAAACGGCTGTTCGCTCCCCGAGTACTGGATCAGCTGGCTCTGATTGCCTTGGGGCGCGCGGCCGGTTTTTCCCTGGATGAAATCGGCGAGATGTTTGACGCCAGTGGTGAGCCGAGCATTGATCGTCAGGCCCTGGTGGCCAAGGCCGATGAGCTGGATAGCACCATCAGCAAACTGTCAGCCATGCGCGATGGTCTCCGCCATGCGGCTAAATGCCCGGCGCCCAGTCATTTGGAGTGCGGGCAGTTTCGGCGATTGATGAATATTGCGTCGTCACGCATGAAGCACGAAAAAGCCGGGAGGCGCGAGCATGGTTGAGCGAAATGAGGATGATCGCAAAGCCGGGCATGTGCAGTTTTCCAGTCACCGGGGTGGCCCGCGCCATCGGGTGCGTTACGTGGAAAGTCCTGCGCCGCCCGCCGGGGAATGCCGATTATGCGTGGGCTCGCTGGCTGGTGACAGCGCAAACGCGGGAGCGGGTAGCCAGGAAGCGAAGCCGGCGGAGAAGGAGTCTGTCGACGAGGCCCAGCCCGGAAAA
>NZ_LWFX01001302.1:0-2165 GCF_001635175.1 Alcanivorax sp. HI0083
GCTAGGCGCGCAGCTATTAATTATTCACTGTTAACTATTAATTGCCTTTATCACCCTTCCTGCAGCAATTTCCGCAAGTCAATCAGCGCGGCATTGGCCCGTGACACATAATTGGCCATGACCAGGGAATGGTTTGCCAGCATACCAAAACCGTCGCCGTTCAGAATCAAGGGGCTCCACACCGTTTCCTGGGTCGCTTCAAGCTCACGAACCATCTGCCGGAAACTGATGGTGGCGTTCTTCTTGCGAAGCACATCCGCAAAATCCACCTCAGCAGCACGCATCAGCTGGGTCAGGGCCCAGGTGGCACCACGGGCTTCGTAGAAGGCATCATCAATTTTCAGCCAGGGGGTTTTGACGAAGTCTTCGTCGCTCTCCGGCTTGGCCGCCACAATGGTGCCATCCTTGTCTACGTTCAGCTGGCTGCGCCCAACGCTTTGGCTCAGCTTCAGGCTCAGGGATCCCAACCGGTTCTGCACCTCGTTCAGCCAATAGTTCAGGTTATCGGCCCGGGCGTAGAACTTGCCGTCGTTCTCATTGGCATCCGTCAGCCGATCCACATAACGCTGCAATGCCTTGATGCCCCGGCGGTATTCGCTTTCCGTGGCCGGCATGGCCCAGCTTTGCGCATCGAAATTGAACTGCGGTTCGGCAATAGCCAGGTCTTTATCTTCCTGGCTTTGCGATTGGGAGCGGCTCATGTCCCGGCGTAATACCCGGCTGAAATCGCGCACCTGCACCAATACGCCATATTCCCAGGCAGGCATGTTATCCAGCCACAGACGGTGCGGAAGCACATCATTACTGAGGTAACCACCGGGCTTGGACAGCAGGGTATCGGCAACAAAAATCAGTTCCCGCGCGGTAGTTTCCCCCCGCACGGCATCCTCTTTCGCCGTTACCTCACGCAACTCGGGCTCCTGGCTCCAGTACCAGCCCAGCAGCACCTCAACCAACAACAGCAAACCAAGCAACCAGAACAAACCTTTCCAGATTCGATTATTACGAGGGTCCAGCATGGCGTCCCCCATCTTTTCACTAAACTTATCGTTACTCATGACCACTCCCAGGATCCTTCAAGCCGCAACTCCGCTCACCACTATAGCCCACCACCCGCTCAAGCTGCAGGCAATTACCTTCCGGGCGGGTTCGCGACTGTCCCTCATATTGGCAAGGTTCCACCATAGAGCGACAAAACACCACCTACAATCCACAACCGCCACGCCATCCACGCTCTCAATCCTGCCATTGATACCCCGCCCCCTTGGCCCTGCCCGGCAAACACGCAAACTCTATCCACATCAGTGACGCCACTGCTGGTCTACAGCCATGGGCTTTTTGGTTAAACTGCGCCAGCGAACAGGATCGCAGTAGCTCCGTTGCCAGAGGGCAGCGCTTTCGAGCCAGCGATTCACCCTGAAAGTGACAGGCAAAAAGCGCTCCACACCAGCGCTGATCCCGCGCCGGTTAACATAGCCTTAAAGTTACCGAATGAAACTAAGTGCCTGTTTTTACATCCAAGCGTCACGCAATCTGGCGCATACGGCACCGGAGAGGAGTATCGAATGAAGCAGTGCTGGCAGCGTTTCCTGGTCGCCATCGTTTTACTGGCCCCACTGTCCTGGGCCAGTGCCAACAACCTGTTCGGCGAAGAAGAGCGCCTGCCTACCGTGGATGAAGCCATCCAGTTGGTGGCCGATGCGGACTGGGATAACCAGCAACTGCTGCTGAATTTCGAGCTGATCGACGAGGTGTATCTTTATCAGCACCGCTTTGGATTCACACTGCGCGACACCAACGGCAATGTGATCAACGATTTTGCTGAACTGACGCTCCCCGCCGGCAAAGCCAAAACCGACGAAATCTTCGGCGACGTCCAGGTGTACTTCCACCGCCTGGATCTGGCACTTCCCCTCAATAGCGTGCCGCTGGTGGATACGGAACTGGAAGTGCGCTACCAGGGCTGCATTGAAGACACCCTGTGCTACCCGCCCACCAAAAAAATCATCGAGTTCGCCAACCCCCAACCGACAAAAAAGCCGGTGGCCGCTCCGCCAGCAGCGGCGTCTGACTCCAGCGCTGGCCCAGGCTTCCTCGACACGCTGCAGTCCGAAGATGCCAACGCCTTCAATCAGTGGATGAAAGACCAGCCCCTTGGCCTGATC
>NZ_LWFX01001303.1:0-5355 GCF_001635175.1 Alcanivorax sp. HI0083
GCTGCAAGCGGCGGTCAGGGAGGCGGCACTGGAGTGACGGGTTATCGGTTGCCGTTTTGGGATTTGATCGCGCAATGGAGTGAATGAGCTGATATAGGGATTTTTTCTGTGATCCTGCCTTGGCAAACCGCTGGACGCCGGATGCCCGACGGCTGACGCTTTCAGTCAAGCCCCTGATTGATTCCTCTGCGCTTTTCGTCAACAGGTGTTACCTGATTGTCCCTGGAGTATTTCTCAAAAGAGGGGCCGGAATAGTGACCGCCTCTCAGCGCGGGTGTTTTGCGTCAGGCATTCGGCGTCGAGCGTCCTGCAAAGTGTGAGTGATACGCTATAAGCCAGGAAAACGGCGGGAAAGCTGACATTCTCGCTGACCCGTGAAAAACTTTTTTTGCTCACAATGCCGGCATATTCAGTTCGGCCATGGTGTCGTAATACAGCTCATCGGCCAGGCTGCGGTTGCGGGCCCGGGGCGAGCGCAGGGCCGGCTTGTGATTGGCGAAATACTCACCGCTGATATCCGCGTACTGTTCGTCCAGCGCCAGGCTCACGGGAAGCGATGCGGCTTTTTCCGGGGTGGTGAGCGTGGGGCGAATCAGTGCCATGACGGCGCTGGGGACATGGCGGAAAATCGGCGTGTCCACGCCGCCGGGGTGCAGGGCGTTGCTGGTAATGCCCGCCTCTTGCAGGCGCTCTGCCAGTACGTTGCTGAACAGGATGTTGGCGAGTTTGGACTGGCCATAGGCGTCCATGACCAGGTAGGGCTTGCGACCTTTCCAGGTCTTCTTGTTGATCCGGCCCAGCCAGTGAGCCACCGAGGCCAGGTGCAGGATACGGGGTTGGGTGCCTTTCTGTAGCAGGGGCAACATCAGGTGCGTGAACAGCACCGGCGCCAGGTAATTCACCCCGAACTGCATTTCATAACCGTCTTTGGTGAATTCCTGCTGGGTGGGCACCACGCCGGCGTTGTTGATCAGCACATCAATGTGGCCCAGTTCCTGATAGAGCTCAGCGGCGCAATCGCGTACCTGTTCAAGGTCTGCCAGATCCAGGGCAAACAGGCGCACTTTTGCCTGTGGGTGGGCGTTCTTGATTTTGGCCACGGCGGCCTGCCCCTTGGTCTGGTCGCGGCAGGCGAGGATAACCTCCGCGCCACGGCCGGCCAGTTGTTCTGCCGTGCAGAAACCAATGCCGGAATTGCCGCCGGTGATCAGTACGCGTTTGCTCATGATGGTCCTTGCCCCGCTTCCCTGTTGGTGTGTGGTCAGCTTAACAGGCCTCACAGGTGGGAGTGGGGCCGGTGGGGCCATTTTCTGCGTTTTTCTGTGGCAGTTGGGTCATGGCAAGCCACTGGAAAATGTCCTGGCAAACCTGCTGCCACTGCCGGCTTTGCAGCAACAGGTGCGGCGCATTCGGATAGAAACGGTATTCCCCCCGGTCGTTGGCGGATAAATGCGCCTGCAGGTGGCGAATGCCTGCTTCCGGGACGGAATGGTCCTTGCCACCGTACAGCAGCAGTGTCGGGATGTTCAGGTTGTTGGCCGAATCGCTGGCGCTGTCCGCCAGCTTGATCAGCCCCCAGTACGCGTCCATCCGAACCTCACGCATAACGCGCGGATCCTCGGCCAGGCGTTGAGCGCTGGTTGGGGCGAGGGTGGGATCATCGGCGTTGCGTTCAACGGTGAGGCGGTAACCCGGCGCCAGGGTAGCAGCGGTGGCGATGGCGGCGTTCCAGCCATAACGAAAACGAATCCCTTCGCGCACCGCGGGCCCGGCCAGCATCAACCCGGCGACCTTGTCCGGTTCCTGCTGGGCGGCCAGTATGGCCACGGCGCCACCCAGGCTTTCGCCGAGCACAAACAGGGGTGCGGCATGGGTCTGGTGCAGGCGCCGGATCTGCGTCGCCGCATCATCGACCAGTTGCTGCTCACCAGCCCAGCGGCCTTGCACCAGCCGGTCGCCAAAGCCGGCCTGATCGTAGGCCACAAACACATAGCCGGCTTCGGCAAACCAGGGGCCCAGCTGTTCAAACGCGGCGCCGAAATCCCCGAAGCTATGCAGGCCGAGAATCACTCCTCGTGGCGTGCCGGCAGGGACCCACTCGCGCACAGTATCGGTGAGGGGCTCAGGTATACTGGTGGTGTCTGACTGTTTGCCGGAAAAAAGACTGCATGCGGCCATCAGTACCCCGGTAAAAAGAATAAGAGAAAAGCGCAAAGTACGGAGAGTCATGCCATGAGCGTAGCAGTGCCGTTGCAACGGCGAGTGAATGCGGCAATTTTTTTTCTGGCTCTGGTGGTCACGACCGGGCTGGTCTCTCGCTGTGAGGCAGACAAGGCGCCGGTGGTGCCGATGATGGAGCTGACGGTAACGGCTTCGGCCTATAACTCACTGCACGGGCAGGGGGCGGGCCGCGACCATGCGCTCGCCGCCTGGGGCGACCGGCTGGTGCCGGGAATGCAGGCCATCGCAGTGTCCCGCGACCTGATCCGGCTGGGGTTGGCCCACAATACTGAAGTCACCGTGGAGGGCTTGCCGGGTGTGTGGGTGGTGAAGGACAAGATGCACCGGCGCTGGAAACGCAAGATTGATATCTATATGGGAGAGAATTTGCAGGCGGCCCGCGAATGGGGTCGTCGCAAGGTCAAAATCCGTTTTCCCCGGCCGCCGGAGAAACCCTGACGCGGACTATTCCCGGCTGAGAAACGTCATGGTCATCTTGGTGGAGCCGCTGGGCAGCACCTTGTCCAGCAGCTTGATGAATTTGAACACCCCGCCGACCGGGTTATGCACCGCGACGTTTTCATTGGCGGCCTGCCAGGCTTTGGCCGCAATGTCGTCGGCGGTCAGATTCACCCCCATGCGGTCCACCACCGGGGCACGGAATTCAGCGTTGTCCAGCATCGGCGTTTTCACAAACGGCGGCATGATATCCACCACCCGAATGCCCTGGCGGGCCCACTCGATATTGAGTGCTTCGGTGAGCGCGCGCACGGCAAACTTGCTGGCGGAATAAGAGGCCAGGTGAGGCACCCCGTAGAGCGCAGACGCGGAGCTCATGTTGATGACGGCGGGGTCGGTGCTCAGTTGCAGGTGCGCTTGTGCCGCCAGGGTCATGTTGACCAACCCGGTGACATTGATATCAATGATCTGCTTGTGCTGGGCGGCGCTGATGTCTTCGAAGTGCCCCATGCGCAGGATGCCAGCGCAGTTGAACAGCACGTCAAAACCCTTGCCCTGGGCAAAGGCCTGGCACGCCTGCTGGCAGGCGCCGGCGTCGGTGACGTCCAGCCGTTGATACCAACTGCCATCCAGCTCTTTTGCCAGCCTGGCGAGGGCGGTTTCATTGATGTCGGTCAGGCCCACCTGCCAGCCTTTGTTGTGGAAGAGTGTGGCGGTGGCCAGTCCGATGCCGCTGGCGGCGCCAGTAATCAGAATGCGTTTCATGCGTTGGCACCTTTCCCGTTTTTATGAATTGCGTGTTGGTGGATAAAGCGGGCGCAGGTCATCAGGGCCTGATCCGAATCCGCCAGTACGCCGGCATGCAATTGGAAGTCGTGCCAGCGCTGGGGGTGAATCTGTAGCCGTGTGAGCGTGCCGGCTTCGTTCAAGGCGGTGCACAGGCGGTGGCTGTCATTGAGCAGAATTTCGTCGCCGCCGGCCTGGATCAGGGTGGGGGGCAAATCACTCAAGTCGCCGAACAGGGGGGAGCATTGTGGATTGCGGGTGTCGTCACCGGCGTAGGCACTGGCCGCGCTGGCCAGCCAGGCATGGCTGAGCATGATGTCCCGGTCGGTGTCGAAGAGCTGGCCCAGTGTCAGGTCAACCCAGGGGGAAAACAGGATGGCCGCACTGGGTAGCGGCGTGCCGGCGGCTTTAAGGGCTTGCAGTGTGGCCAGCGCCAGTCCGCCTCCGGCGGAGTCTCCCATCAAGGTCAGCGATGCGGGGCTGACACCGTCGTCCAGCAGGGCCTGGTAGACCGCGACGGCATCTTCGATGGCGGCGGGGCAGGGGTGCTCGGGGGCGAGCCGGTAATCCGGCACCACCACGTGGGCATTGGCAAACTTGGCCAGGTGCGAGGTAATCGCCTTGTGGCTGTCCGGGCTGCCGGCCACGTAGCCGCCGCCGTGCAGATAGAGCACGGTGCTTTGCGCATGCAGTGGCTGGTAGTGGCGGCAGGGTACATTGGCAATGGCCTTGTCATGGCTGCCGATGCCGCCGGCCTTGAGGGTGCTGTAGGCCATGATGTCCAGCCAGCGCCGTTGCGCGGCAAAGCTGAAACGGGGGTTGGCGACGGGTTTGAACAGCAGGGCCAGGGACTGGCGCAGGGCGCCAGCCAGCAACTGCTGAACGGTGGACTGGCTGCGGCTGATGCGGTCAACAAACAGGCTCATAGGGCTTTGTACTCGTAGTCGCTGAGTTCCAGGTGCTGGGTCTGGCGGCGGTAGTCAAAGGTGAACCCGGGCCAGTTGTTGGTGTTCTTGCCGCTTTCGGTTTTGTACCAGCTGTGGCAGCCCTTGTCCCATACCGTGTCGCTGATTTTACGTTGCACGTTGTCGTTGAAGCGTGCCTGCACGCTTTCGCGCACTTCCAGAGAATGCAGTTTTTGCTCGTCCATTTCTGCCAGGCATTGTTGTACGTAATGAATCTGGCTTTCCAGCATGTAGATAATGGAATTGTGGCCCAGGTTGGTGTTGGGACCATAGAGCATGAACAGGTTGGGGAAGCCGCGCACGGTGATCCCCAGGTACGCTTCGGCGCCGTCCTGCCAGGCGGTATTCAGGTCCACTCCATCGCGGCCGGTGATGGTCATCGGGGTCAGGAAATCGGTGGCCTTGAACCCGGTGCCGTAGATGATCACGTCCACATCGTGGTGGGCGCCGCTGCTGTCGGTGAGGCCCTGTTTGTCCACCGCATCGATACCGTAGTTGATCACTTCCGTATTGGCCTGGGCCAGTGCCGGATAGTAGTCGTTGGACATCAGGATGCGCTTGCAGCCCATGGGGTAATCCGGGGTCAGCTTTTCGCGCAGCACCGGATCACTAATCTGTTTTTTCAGGTGCCGTGAGAACAGCCACTCGTACACCCCCATGGCCTTCTGGAAAGAGGTAAAGCCCAGCACCCGGGATTCATTGGCCGCATAAATGCGCATGCGATCCAGCGTTTGGGTCAGCGGCAGTTTCTTCAAAACCCAGTGTTCCGCTTTCTTGTAGGCGCGGTCCGGTTTGGCAATTACATGGGCGGCGGAGCGCTGGAACAGCTTGACCTTGCCGGCCACTTTGGCCACTTCCGGCACAAACTGGATGGCGCTGGCCCCGGTGCCGACCACGGCCACGGTTTTGCCGGTCAGGTCTTCAT
>NZ_LWFX01001304.1:0-2766 GCF_001635175.1 Alcanivorax sp. HI0083
CATGCTGTGGCGCATTTCACCGGTGTTGAAGACCACCTTGAACTGGTTATCCACCGCAATGCTGTCCAGATCGCCTTCACCACGAACCGCGCGACGGTCCATAGTCCGCTCATCCGCCAACAGGCCACCATTGGTGAAGGTCGCAGACACCACGGTCTCGAACAGGGATTCCACGTGGTTGTACTTGGCATTCTGGCGGAATGACCAGGCATCATTGATGTAGTGAGTCAGGTCATAGCCAATGGCCCACTGCTCACGGTCATAGGTATTCCAGTCCGGCTCCCCCAGGAACGTGCTGCGATCAATATAGCCGAAAGGAGTCGGCTCCAGCATGCCCTTGATTGGGGAAAACTGGAACGTAGAGCCGCCCTCATCCTTCTGGTAGTAAGACAGGAAGGTAATCTCGGTATCATCGGTGAGAAATACCGTGGCACTGGGCGCCAGGTAGGTGCGGCTCAGTTCGGTTTCATCCACCTGGGAATCGCCGTCGTTGTAGCTCCCCACCAAACGGCCAATCACCTTGCCGCTTTTGCCCAGGTCCCCGCCCACATCGAAGGAGCCTTCGTACTGGTCAAAGCTGCCAGCTTCCAGCACCACTTCATTGGTTTGATCATAGGTCGGTCGCTTGGCGACCATGTTGACCAGACCGCCAGGAGCCACCTGACCGTAAAGCACAGCAGCCGGCCCCTTTAACACTTCCACCCGCTCCAGGCCATAGGCATCGATCTGCGGCGTAGTCCACTGACCACCCCGGGGCATACGCAACCCATCCAGGTACAGATTATTGCTCCAGCTGGAGGCATCGAAACCCCGGATGCGAATATCGTCCACCCGGCTGTCGATACCTTGCCCTTCGGTTTGCACCCCGGCGGTATAACGCACGGCATCCATCACCGTTTCAGAGCCACGGTCATCCATTTCCTGACGGGTGACCACGGAAACGGATTGGGGAATTTCAACAATTTGTGCGTCAGTCTTAGTGCCGGTGGCACTATGCGTCGCCATGTATCCTTGACTCGCCGCCCCCCAGGCCGACTCCTCTACCTCGGTTTGGGCGGAGACATTGATCGCCGCCAACGTGCTGGCATCCTGACTTGATGCCGCAGAGGGCTCGCCCACCAGCACCGCACCGTCATCGGTATAACGGTAGGTGATACCGGTCCCTGCCAGCAGGGTATCCAGCGCCAACGACAGCGCCATGGTGCCATTGACCGCGTTGACCACGGTGTTGCCTGCCAGCCCACTGGCCTGCTGAATCTGGATTCCGGTCTGCCGGGACATTTGTGCCAGGGAGCGTGACAGGGCCTGGGCCGGTAAGGCGACACGGACCCGCTGTTGTTGGTGCGCGCCACTCTGGGCGTTGTCGGCCAAAACGCTCTGCGGCAACGCCGCCCCTGCTGACGCCAGCGAAGCCAACCCCAGCAGCACTCCCCCGTGGAGACGGCTAATTCGGAAATTCATCAATACACCCCAATACAAATGAAAACGATTCGCAATACTATATACATTGCGAACCCTGTTCAAGTGAGGTGCTTTATTGGCTTCAGTGGCGAGTCGTCATGCCTGGCGCATACGCAGCGCCACCAACACCGTGCGCAAGTGCGGCACGGGCACATTCAGGCGGTCCGCGATGGCCACCACATTGCCAAGAATCGCATCCAGCTCGATGGGCCTGTCGTTCAGGTAATCCAGCGCCATGGAATTTTTATACGCGCCCATGGCACGGGTGCCCGACAGGTTCTTCTCGATAATACCGTCCGGCATGGGGTAGCCATCGGCCTGGGCCACCGCAATCACCTCTTCCATCAAGGTGCGAATCAGCCCTTCGCCGCCCGGCGCATCGAGCATGGCCAAGGTATCGGCCCCGTTGGCCAGTACACTCAACGGATTGAACGGGGTATTCCAGACACATTTGCGCCACCGTTCGCCAACCACAGCATCCGTCTCGTTGATATCGATACCACCCTCGCGGAACAAGCCCGCCAACTGCGCGCAGTGGTGATCAAAGCCCGTGGGGAAATTGCCCATCACCAGCTGCCCATAGGCCTGATGGTTAACGGTACCCGGGCCAGTGCGACTCACCGCAATAAACGCCAGGCAGCTCACCAGAGGATTGCGCGGGAAGGCATCCGCCAGCTCACGCTCGATATCCAGACCGTTCTCAATCAACACCAGCCCGGTCTGCTCCCCCATCCAGGGGCGCACCAGTTCAGCCCGGTCCACCCCCGGCAGCACCTTGACGCACAGCAACACATAATCCGGAAGGCGCCCCGGAGTATCGCCCGGTTGATAGACCTGATCCGGTGTCCACGACAGTTCACCCAGGGGGCTGGTAAAGCGAAAGCCGTCAGCTTTTACTGCGTCATAATCCGACCGCAGTACCACGCTCACGGTACAACCCGCCCGCTTCAGAATCGCGCCATAAAAACTGCCAATGGCGCCGGCGCCGATTACCAGAATGTCCGGCTTGTTATTCCCGGTCTTGCTCATGCTCTTTGCTCTCCCAAATGTCGCATCCCCTGCTGCATGCTGCGTAGCGGCACCAGCGCCACCACAAAAATGGCCAGCAACAGCAGAAATGCCATATCAAAACCCGCCTCAAAGGATTGCGCCGCCGACGCATCCGGCCGGGTCTGTGCAAAAGATTCACTGAAAAACTGAATACACAGGGCGCACAGATTCACGCCCAGCGCGCCACCAATCTGGCGACCAAAATTGAAGATGCCCGAGCCCTGGGGAATCAGGCCCGGCGGCAACAAACCCAAT